>JAISZO010000021.1 GCA_031269105.1 Planctomycetaceae bacterium
TGGAATTTAATTTGTACTCGGACATAAAAAAATAAAAATAGTTGAAATAAAAACAACAGGCAAAGTATAAACAATTCCAATCCCCATGTCAATATGAATTTTAAAGTAAGAGGAGTATACCATATCATATGAACATTGTTCGTTTTAAAAATGTAGTGTCTTGTGTCAGCTAAAGTTGTGATATAATAAACGCATCTAAAGGGAAGATGTTAAGAGTATATCCTAATATTTAGATGACACAATATACCAAAATTCCCTAAAATACAAGCGTCTTTGATTTCGATAAATTATATAATTGCACTTTCCAAAAATTTTGAGGTGATGTTTATGAAAAATCTGAGCAGAAGATCGTTATTTCAATATGGCATTATTGCTTTCCTATTATTATTTACGCCTGTTACAATCATAATACGTAAACTACGAACGCGGTATAATCGGTATGCGTGGAAAGATACGCCTGGGAAAAGTATTTCCCTTCCTGAAGAAACACGCGGACAAATCGGTTTTTGTTGTTCGGTTTCACCGGATAAAAAGACAATCGGGATTGCCGGTAATGTTGCAATGCCGCAAGAAGTCATTGAACACAAAGTCGATGAAATTCTTCTGCTTTGGGGGCTTCGACCTTATCTTTTTCTTTCCGCGAATCATAATGAAAATAATTATGATTTTACGTTAATCGGCAAACAGATTTACAATCCAACAGTTATTCATGGTTTAGCAATTTCTTCAACGAATCAAATTGCGTATATTGCTGGTGAATTACCATTAAAATTGCCCGCCACTTTAAATGACTTACACAAAATCGCAAGTAATAAGCAATCCAAAGAATTCCTTTCTTTGAAAAAGGAAGTAGAAAAACTGCAAAAAGCGGGTAATTACCCCAATAAATTATATTTATTGGATTATAAAACAGGTTTTACAAAAGTTATTTGTACTATCAATGAATCTGTAAAAATATCGAGATTTTATCGTTCAAGGGGTTCAAGAACTTTAACATGGAATCATGAGGGTAGCGAAATTATTTTCTTCGATTCCAAAGCTATCAGAAGTATTGATCTTCAAGGGAATAAAAAAGATTTATATATTTTTGAAGACTCGGGGCTTTTTAGCAACATTTATTGCGACGTTCAAAACAATCTCACGTTTTTGCGAACAGGGAAAAAATCTATGGATGGACCAAGTCAAATGTATAATGGAGAACCGGAATTAATAACGATTGACCAATCGGGTAAAGTTTTATCAACCGTGCCATTTCCAATGTATCCGGGGACGTTTATGTTTGACGAATCTATTTTTGCCCGAATTGAAGAAAATCATATTCTGTGTGTTGAAATGATGGGGGAAAAGAATACTCACAAAGCTGTTTTGAAAATCTATCCGCGCATGGTCAATTACGACAATTACGATTGGAAAGACAAAACGCTGGTTTATGAAATTTATGATCCTAGCCGCGTCCAATTTTATTATCAACCGGTCGCTTTCATGGAAGAAACAAAGGAAGCGTTGATTATTAAGCGCAGAGCGATGCGCGGAGAACTCGCAACGCCGATAACATTAGACAACGTTGATGCGCCTTGGGTGGAATTGCGAAAAATTAAGTTAGGGTAATAAAATGAATCTGCTTAATTGCCAACAGAAAAACAATATCCTGCAACTTTGTTCTTTGCCCAAACGAATGATTGCAAGATCATTGGAACTTGAATTAACAACGGACTGTAATTTACGTTGCGTTTATTGTTATAAAGGCGAAGAACATCGTAAAATATACATGTCGCAACGTACCGCATTTGACGCGATCATATGGTTTTTATATGCAACAGGTTATTTAAAAAAGATCAATGTTTATTTTATGGGAGGAGAACCGTTACTTCATTTTGATATGATTAAAAAACTTGTACCGTTTGCAACAAGACGCGCAATCCAACAAGGAAAAGAAATTTCATTTAGTGCGACAACAAATTGTATGTTGGTTAATGATGAAGTCATTGATTTTTTCAAAAAATGGAAAATGAAATTTCATACTTCAATAGACGGTATCCCAACAGTTCAAAATGAAAACCGTCCCGACTCTCTTGGAAAATCCTCTTCACCGACCGTATTAAACTCTGTTCGTAAAATACTGGATTATCAACCTACGGTTTGTGCAAGGGCAACATTGCTTCCTAATCATGTCGAAAAAATGATTGATTCGTATCGTTTTTTTCGCAGTTTAGGATATAAAAATATCGCTATTGTTCCCGGAGAATATCATCTGTGGGATAAAGAATCGATCTCTCAATATTCCAATTCATTAAAACAGATTGCCGACTTTTGGAGTAACGAAATAAGAAACGGCATTCATATCGGATACCATGGTTTTTCAGGAATTTTCAGAAACAGAAATTCTATAAAACGTTCTTCTATTGCTTGCGGAGCAGGAAGAGGGTTACTTTCCATTGATTCATTTGGAAATACCTGGCCATGCAATCATTGGGATTCAAGTTTTGGCGAAAAATGGACTTCTTGGAAAATCGGCAATATCTATGACAAATTTTCTGAAGAAACGAGAGATTATTTTCTATCAGGTAATGAACCGCCTGAAAAATGCAATCAATGTCTAGCAAAGGTTTTTTGTGCAGGAGGTTGTCATGGATCAAATATTGATACGACCGGACAAATAAAACAAATTCATCCTAACGCTTGTTTAATCAATCAGGTTCATGCAAAGGTTGTCATCGCCCTTCACGACGAACTTTATGCGGAAAAATGTCCGACGTTTATGGAACATTACTATCCTCAAGAATGGAAAAAAATCAATGAAGAAAAAAACATGAGAGATCACAACAATGAACACGCCGCAACTTGAAAAGATTGTCAAAGAATACCAAGCCCGCTTATTTGATTATCAAACAAATGGTTTTCTTGTTTTTGACGTTTCGGGAAAATATATCTTTCATATTCCTCAAAACGTCATGGAAGAACATATCGGCGAATTGACGCTTTTCTTAAAAGAAAAAGCGGAACAAGAGACGTCGAATCATCATGTTCCGGCTAAAAAACTTTTGTTTCTTGATACGACATTCTCTCTTTTTGAATCGGAAAATCAGCTTCAACAATTCACAAATATCTTACAATCGGAATTAGAACATTCATTCCTTCATCTCAAAATTCATTTTCTTACACCGCCTGATCATTGGCGACAACAAACAGAAACTCTTTTTCAGAAACTTCAAAAGAATATTTTAGAAGATAAAAATTTACGAGTGATTTTTTCCGGTACTTTTGGAGAAATCGCAAATTCTGATAAACAATTTTTATTCGATAATCATGTTCATTTAGAATATCTTCATGAGTTGGCTGACGAAAGCGCTTTTTCTCCGCAAACAAAGGACGTCGTTACTGATCTGACAGAATTTGGATTTCAAGTTCCATTTGTCTGGTATGTCAATCAATCGAATCTTTCTCAAATTCCTAAAATCATTGATGAAGCAATGTTTATAAATTATCATTCGGGTTTTATGCTTCCGACAGTTGACGAGCAAAAAGAATTGTTGGTTTGTTCCTCGGAACATTTATCGCCGACGTATGAAAAATATCTGACGCTTCTTTCTCAAATCTATAAAAAATATCCGTATTATGACGACATCTTGTATCCTTTAAACGTCAGTCTCTATCAAACTTTACCCGATGGATTGACTCATCCGCTTCAGCGATATTTTTACGATACGAAAACAGGACTCTTAAAATCAAGGAAAGACTCGCGTCTTTTTACAAAGACAACACATTTTTTTGCACGTCTTTTTCTCTGGCAACGGTGGACTGTTTATCAAACATGTAAAAGCATGTCAACTTCGCAAGAATGTTCGTGCCAGTCATGAAAGTGCGTTTTCATTTTTTATTCAAGAGAATTCTAAAAACTTATTTCATAAAAATTTCGTCATGAAAAAATAAGGACTATTGACGCTGTTTTTTCGATGAAATACAATGTTTTTAGAAGTTGTCTCAAATACTTTCTTCCTTTTTTCGTGATGAAAAAAGAAGTTTTGAGCGTTTCTCTTACAAAACGGGCAATGAACTTTAGAAAGGTTTCACAATGAGGAAACAAATTTTCAAAAATGCGGCGTTAAGTCTAACGGGCGCGTGTCTGTTGATTTTGGGCGGAACGCCGATCAACGCGGCGGATAAGACAAACGAGTACACGAGCGCGCAGCAAGCGTTTCAAGACGAATCTGCGCGGCAGGATTTTCGGCTGCAAGGCGAATATCTTGGCGAGTACGACGATCAGAAATTCGGTTTGCAGCTTATCGCCGACGGCGGCGGAAAATTTCGCAGCGTCGTTTATCTCGGCGGACTTCCCGGCGACGGTTGGAATACCGGCGAATTACGTATTTTTGGAAAAGTGGAAATTTCCGGCGAAAACGGCTTAAAAATTGAGATGACCAAAAACGATCCGCAAGACGTCGGAGTCTCCGTGCCGCAAAAATTTGAAGGAACATTGAAAATACAACAAGCCGAAGCAAGAGCTGCCGGACGCGATGGACAAGCGGTACAAATTGTTATTGAAACAATTTTTCAGGAAAAACCAATAACTTTTAAAAAGGTCAGGCGGCGCAGTCCGACTTTCAACGCGAAAGCGCCGGAAGGCGCGTTGGTTCTTTTCGACGGAACAAATCTCGATCAATTTTTGCCGGGCGCGAGAATCAACGAAACGCAAGGACGATTGGGAAAATTCCTTTGGTCGGAAGCGCAAACAAAACCGTTTGAGATTGACCGTCCTTACTCGCTGCATATCGAGTTTTTGACTTCGTATATGCCGACCGCGCGCGGTCAAGGTCGCTCCAATAGCGGCGTCTATATCAACGAGGCGTATGAATGTCAGATATTGGATTCTTTCGGATTAGAACTTGCAAACAACGAATGCGGCGGTTTTTATCAGATCAAAGCGCCGGACGTCAACGTTTCTTATCCGCCCTTGACGTGGCAGACGTACGACGTCGATTTTGTGCCGCCGAAATATGACGGCGATAAAAAAGTTGCAAACGCGAAAGTGAGCGTCAAGCAAAACGGCGTAACGATTCATAAAGATTTGGAACTGCCGCACCAAACGCCGGGGCGTAAAGACGAAAAGCATGAACCGCGCGGAATTTATCTGCAAGGTCACGGCAACAATGTTCAATACCGCAACATTTGGCTCAAATACAACGATTGACGGCGAAATCGACGCAAAAAATTCTAAAAAATCTGACCTTATTACCTTATTGTTCATTCATTTTTGTATTATTCCGCGAATAAGGTAATAAGGTTATTTTATATTTTGCGTCTTGTTGCTACTGAGGTTGTTTTGTTAGAAAAATTAAGCGTCAAGATTCAGGTACCAGGGTTGGTTTTCAATATGTTCATCATAAAGTCGCCCGCATCCGCCGCGCTAGCGGCAACATGATGCGTAACCGGCGGTGAAACTGCCGGAAAGCGACGCGCGTGAAAACAATCAAGCCCCGCACGGGGCGGGATTATAAAAACCAGCAGATAATGCCGCCGCTAACGCGGCTCGAAAAAGAGGCGGGTTTGTCTCCGGCGGTTGTGCTACGCTCCACCGCCGGTTATTCATCATCTCGTCCCTGCGGGACTGAAAGTTATCATAATTCTTGTGTTGGTTTCATTTCGTTCCAGCGTTCTCTCATTTGGTTACGAAAATCCCAGCCGCGACCGTGACCGCGAAACATCAAAGCGTGACTTCCAATTCCTCCCGCAAGCAGTCGCGAAAGTATTAAAAGCCCCAACGCCTGCCAAAAACCAATTGCAGGCAATTGGAATAACGGCGTTAATATCGCGTTCCAAAGAAATATCGTCGCTAAACTGAAAAGCGCTATTTTCATAACCGCGGGTCTTTGATCTGCAGAATGTTTTTCTCCCCGATTGATTTTGCGGACGCGGCGATTAAAATGATCAATATTATTTACGTTTTAAGCCGCAGAAATTTCTCCTAAATATACAGAGTATTCATGTCGCAAGCGGAACAATGGACTGTTAAACGTCTTCTGGAATGGACGACGGAATATTTCAAAAAAAATTCGACGGATTCTCCGCGTCTCGACGCGGAAATTTTACTTGCACAATCGCTTAGTTGTAAACGGATTGATTTATATATTCGTTTCGCTCAATTGCCGTCCGAATCGGAGCGGACAAAATTTCGCGAATTGGTCAAACGCCGCGCGGCGGGAGAACCGGTTGCGTATCTTGTCGGTTACAAAGAATTTTATTCGTTGCCGTTTGAAGTGACGCGCGACACGTTAATTCCCCGACCGGAAACGGAACATCTTGTTGTGGAATCGCTTGATATTTTAGCGAAAATGAGCGGTTCGGGAAATTTAAGCGTTTGCGATGTGGGAACGGGAAGCGGCGCAGTGGCGATAGCAATAGCGAAAAACGCTCCAAAATGTCGCGTGACGGCGGTAGATATTTCCGACGCGGCGTTGGAAGTTGCAAAAAGAAACGCTCAAAAACACGAAGTCGCGGGACGAATAACGTTTCTCGCGGCGGACTTGCTTTCAGCGTTTCCCGAACATCCGATTTTTGATTTGATTGTTAGCAATCCGCCTTATGTGAGCGAAAGCGAATACGAAAAACTATCGCCCGATGTGAAAAATTATGAACCGAAATCGGCGCTGCTTGCGGGCGAAGACGGTACGGCGACAATTCGTCGGCTTGCGGAACAAGCGGCGCCGCGTCTGCGTCAAAACGGATTCTTTCTGACGGAATTAAGCCCTATGATTGCGGAACGAATTGCCGAAACGCTCCGGCAGTTGGGTTGGCGTCATGTGCGAACGGTGCGCGATTTAGCGGGACGGGAACGAATCGCAGCGGCACAGTTATAAACAGATTTTCCCAGCAAGAAATTGCGTTTTTAGAAACCGCAACCTGAAATGTAGGCGATGGGGAAAAGCCGTCAAAAGACGTCGGCAAATGTTGATTATGAAACGATTATGAACGCACGGCAGCGAAGAAAAAATTTCCGACATCTTTTTTAACATTAAAAAAACGTGCAAACAACACGTTTTCGACAAGTTTTTCACGTCAATTTGTATATTGTAACATATTGCTATAAAACAAGTTATCGTATATTTTTTCGAGGAATTTTCACTTCGCGGTTCAATATTATTACTATACTATATTTTTAAAATATAAAAAGGAATTATAGTCCAATTCTTTCACATCTCTCGAAAATAAAAGTCATTCATAAAATTCTGCGATTCGTTAAAAATAATTCAGCGGAAACAGAATAGACTCATCATATTTGAAATTTCGGTTTTGGAACACGGAACTCGCTGAATACACAGAAAAAATCGCTAGAAATTCCGTATTATTTCGTGATTTCCGTGTTCAAAACAATAAAAACAAAAACCAAACTTTAAAGTTAACGACTGCACGCAAATAAGTTTTCGGAAATTAGCATTGTATTTTTATTGAGGAGTAGTTATTCTTTCGGTTATGAACGACATAATGGCAACTAAAATTCGCGATAAGTTCAAGAGCATTTTATTTGTTCTTGACGAGCGTTCTAAACGCCTTTTGGCGGCGTCAGTATTGTTCGTCACGCCGCCGGTATTTCCGATCCTACGATTCGTGCCGGAATCAGAGAATTAAAATCGTCCGACAAATTACCGGCAGGACGTTGCCGTAATACCGGCAGCGATAGGAAAAAAAGTACCGCAACCGATCCAGGATTGGCAGAAGCGCTCAATCAACGGATTGCTCCTGCGACATGCGGCGATCCAACGTCTTCGCTTCGCTGGACAACCAAAAGTTTATGCCATCTTGCGGGCGAATTGACTCGTTTGGGACGTCCTGTTGGTATAACAACCGTCCGTCAACTCCTTCGGGCGATGGATTCTTCCTTACAATCCAATCACAAGACGCGCGAAGGGAACAATCATCCCGACCGAAACGAACAATTTGAGTAGATCAACCAACAGGTTCAAGATGCTATCGCCTCTGGACAACCCGTGATTTCCGTAGATACGAAAAAGAAAGAAAATCTACATTTCTTACTTTAAAATTCAGTTTTTGTTTTTATTGTTTTGAACACAGAAATCACGGAATAATGCGGAAGTATTAGTAAAAATTTTTTCTATGTATTCAGTGTGTTCCGTGTTTCCAAAACAGGATTTTCAAGTGTGATGAGTATCTCGGCAATTTCAGTAACAAAGGACGGGAATATCAACCGAAAAAACATTCTGTTGAAACGAACATGCATGATTTTCCCGACAAGGAATTGGGAAAAGCGATTCCTTATGGAATTTATGATTTGGTTCATAATTCAATGTTGGTATTGACCATGACACGGCGGAAGTCATAGTAGTCGCGCTTGCTTGTGGAAGGTAGAATGACAGAAGTTGGCGAATGATTTAGGAATTGAGATAACGGCGTGTCATTTTCCGCCGGGAACAAGTAAGTGGAATAAAATTGAACATCGATTATTTTCGTTTATGAGTAAAAATTGGCGGGCTCAACCGTTAAAAGACATGGCGACCGT
>JAISZO010000171.1 GCA_031269105.1 Planctomycetaceae bacterium
AAATTTCGTGAAATTCTCGACGCATTGCAACCGTATTCGCAAACCAAGAAATACAGACGATTCATCAGAGGACTTTGGTGTTATTTGGTTTATAACGCAGACAAGATTAACGAAGCGGACTATGAAGAACTTGAATTGGTCGTCCGCGAAACGATAGGAGATGATAACATGCCGACTTTGGTACAACATTTTGAAGCAAGAGGAGAGGCAAGAGGTGAAGCAAGAGGTGAAGCAAGAGGCAAAGCAGAAGGACTTGCAGAAGGGAAAGTTGAAACAATTTTTCGTTTACTTACCCGTCGTTTTGGTAAATTTTCGGGAATGATTGCAGAAGAACTCGTCAAAATTAATAATTTTGAACGTCTCGACCAACATTGGGATATTGCTTATGATTGCCAAACTCTAAAAGAATTTGAAAACGCCTTAAAAAATTAAATTTTATGCATTCTCGTTTTGGTTTACTATTTGTTTTGAAATGATATTCATCAAAATACTAAAAATCACAGATGATTCGCCGCAGACGTTCCCTGTGAAGTTTCTCAAGAATCATTGGACGAAGAGACGATTTGCCTTTACGTTCTTTGTTACGTGGTAACAGCGCCGTTATTGTAATTTTATGTCAAGCAAAACTAAAATATGAAATCTATTCTTATTCCGCTAACCATTTGCATAATCTTTGTCGCCATCCGCGCATCCTGTTTCTCGCAAATTTTGATGAAGGACGGGCGGATCATTCGCGGGATTCCGTCGCGGTTGGCGTTGGTGAACGAAACGCTTGCCGATGCGGAGCGGCTCGCCGATAAACCGCATAACATTGTTCTTGTCGAAGACGGGTTGCGGCGGATTTATGTTTCGCGATTTGAAGTGGCGGATTTTATCGGTTCGAACGTTGAAGAGTCGCTGGAACGTTTTCGGTTCAAACGGCAGCCGTCGGAAATTACGCGAGAAGGAAAAAAACTCATATCCGTCCGGTCGTATTACGATTACGAACCATTCGACGAATTTGGGCGGCGGATTATGATTCTCGAAGGAAAAACGCCGGTGGAACAGGCGATTACCGAAATCAATCCGCGTTACGTTTCCATCGGTAGCCGCGGGATTTATTGGAATATGCGAATATCCACAAAAAGTTTGCCGCAGGAAACCATTTCGCAGATTTTACTCAAACAGATCAATCCGAAAAATTTAGAAGACCGCAAACGAATTGTCCGTTTTTATCTGCAAGGAGAACGTTATCACGACGCGAGAAAGGAATTGGACGCGATATTGAAAGAGTTCGGCGAATCGGAACAAGTGTTGCGGGAATTGCAGCCGCTACAGCGTAATCTGGGGCAGCTTGAAGCGGAACAAATCCGCAAAGAGTTGGAACAACGCCGCAAAGCGGGACAATATGAATATATCAAGCCGTTTTTGGCGGAGTTTCCGGCGAATCAGGCGACGGTCGAAACGCTGCAAACCGTGCGGAATATGATTGAGGAAGACGCGGCAAAGACGGAGCAATGCCGTAAAATTGCCGCCGCGTTCAAAGACTACGCGGAAAAACTTGGCGATGAAAAACAGAAAACAACGTTGACGCCGATTCTTGAGGAAATCGCAAAAGAATTGAATCAAAACACGTTGGAAAAGACGTTGTCGCTACAACTTTTAATGAACGACAATGATACGTCGGTTGAGGAAAAACTTGCGGTCGGCGCGAGCGGCTGGATGGTGGGAGCAAACGACGCGGTAACAGAATTGCGGCTTGCGGTTTCGATGGCGAATGTGCGAAAACTCATTGGCGAATATCTTCGCGAAACCGGCGCAAAAGAACGTGAAACGATTCTTGCTGAAATCGCGGCGGAAGAAGCGGGAACAATTGAAACGGTCGCAAAAATTCTGAAAGAAATGAAGCCGATTTTTCCGATTCCGCAGAAGCCGGTCGAGGGAAAGCCCGGTTATTATCTGCTGACAACGCCCGCTTACGACGAGCATTCGCCGTTTGCTTATCGGATTCAACTTCCGCCGGAATATGATCCGAATCGTCGTTATCCGATGATTATCGCGTTGAACGGTGAAACGACGCCGGATCAGCAAATCGACTGGTGGGCGGGAGATTGGAGGAATCAACAGCGTTACGGTCAGGCGGCGCGGTTTGGTTATATTGTTATGTCGCCGGTTTGGAATATTGACAATTTGCCCGAAT
Organism: Planctomycetaceae bacterium; assembly: GCA_031269105.1. GTDB lineage: Bacteria > Planctomycetota > Planctomycetia > Pirellulales > Thermoguttaceae > WRMR01. Next base: position 2,180 of record JAISZO010000171.1, read on the forward strand.
ACGATTTTTCAGCGCGTTCTCATGCGGCGGTGTTGTATTCGTATTACGACGCGCTACGGCATTTTTCGATTGATGTTGACCGCGTCTTTTTGACCGGACATTCTTTTGGCGGCGACGCGGCGTGGGACGTTGGAATTTCGCACGCGGATTTATGGGCGGGCGTGATTCCTATTGCCGCGACGGGACGAAAATACATTCAGGCGTATGCCGCCAACGCGCGGCTTGTTCCGCTTTATTTTGTCAATGGCGACATTGACGGAATGGTTGGTCTCGACGACAACATTGCCGCTTTCAATACGTATCTTACCGCGCGGACGGCGTCGCATTACAACTGCACGGTCGTCTGTTATATCGGACGCGGACACGAAGGATTTTCCGACGAGATTCAACATTTGTTCGATTGGATGGAACGGCAAACGCGGCAGTTTCCGCGAAAAGAATTTGACGTGCGTTCCTTGCGGGCTTGGGATAATTTTTTTTGGTGGTGCGAAGGCAAACGTTTTCCGCCGCATTCGACATTAGAGCCGCTTCTCTGGTCGCCGAACGGTCCGCCGCCGGGTTATCGTACAACGACGATCAAGGGAAACATTGTTTCGCAAAACAGCGTGCGTCTGACGTCTTCGGCGGAAAAAATCACGATTTGGCTTTCGCCGGAATTGATTATTTTCAACGCCCGAGCCGAAATTCTCTTAAACAACCGCCGCACAAATGCGTTAAAATCTATTCCGCAAGGCAATCTGCGCGACATGCTCGAAGACGTCCGCACGCGTTTCGATAGACGTCATCCGTTTTGGTTGAAGGTTGAGTTGTAGTCCTAAAATTTTGATTGACGTTGCGTTTGTCAATTGGATTTTGAACGTCTCTTTTGAGCAAAAGGCGAAATTCTTTGAACCAAAGTAATGATACCCTTGCGTCGGTTCCCATTTTCTTAAAAACCTCGTTGCATTGGACAATATCGGAAGGGGTATAATCTCCGCTTTTGATTTTGTCCCAAATAAACTGCGCGGCGGACGCGTCGTTTTTCAGTTCGACGATTTTCGCCTCGGGAATTCCCCACGCCGTTCCGCTGACGGCAAAAAT
>JAISZO010000186.1 GCA_031269105.1 Planctomycetaceae bacterium
TCAAAGTCAACAAGAACGGAGAGTTTCGGTAAAAAATCGTTGATTTCGTAAATTTTTTCGAGTTGTTTCTCGGTATCGAACATCGAAAGTTGCGACATTGGAATAAATAAATAAATAAATAAATAAATAAATAAATAAATAAATAAATAAATAAATAAATAAATAAATAAAAGGAACGGACGGACTAAAAACTCTAAAAGATAATCATAAAGGACGCTCTCAATCTTGTAAAAAAGGAGAGGAGGTTATTAGAACCGTCCTTAAGTTAATTTTCCCACACGGAGGCACAAAGGCACGAAGGAATTTAGTCAGACGCCAAGTTACAGCGTTGGCTTACCATATTTATACAATCATTGAAAACCAACATTGGAACCTGTTACCTATGAGAAATGTTTTCTCACACGGAGGCACGAAGAAGTTTTTCAATATAAAAACTATTAAAACCCGTCGCTTACGATCCGGTCTGCCATTGTGACGCCGCGCGATATTTGCTCTAATGTTGTTTTGTTCGAAAAACAAGGCGGAAATGAAATTTAGGGAGAAAAAAAATTTTCGTCAAAAAAAGGAAGCTATTTTCAATTTCACTGGAGATTTTCCCAGAGAACGCTTTGTATCACTCTGTCGCCAAAAATCAACTTATTCAAGGAATAATATAGACTTCTTAACCCCTAAGGCATTAACAAAATTCAACGCTGGAACTTCGGTCTAATTTTCCATCACTTCTTTTTCGCGATTTTTGGCGAGTTCGGTGGTCTCGTCTTCAAATTTTTTGGTCAATTTCTGAATTTCTTCTTTTGTTGAATCGCGTTCATCTTCTGAAAATTCTTTATTTTTTTCGCCCGCGTCCGCCATTTTATTTCCGTCGCGGCGGACGTTGCGGATGGCAACCTTTGCCTCCTCCGTAAGTTCTTTGATACGCGACGCCATTTTTTGCCGCACTTGCGTCGAGAGCGGCGGAATGTTAATTCGTATAACACGTCCGTCGTTATTCGGCGTGTAACCGAGATCCGACGCGATAATTGCTTTTTCAATATCTTTCAACGTCGAAAGATCAAACGGACGAATAACAATTTGCGTTGGTTCGGGACAAGCAATCGTCGCCGCTTGTTTCATCGCCATACTCGATCCGTAAACATCCACTTTGAGCGAATCGACCAATCCGGGATTAGCGCGTCCGGTACGGATTCCGGTCAATTCTCGTTTCAGTTTTGCTACCGCTTTTTGCATCCGGTCTTCAATATCGATCAAGATTTCTTCTGACTGCATGTTTCGCTCCTAATTTTCAGGATTATTTTTTGTTGAAAATCCTAATTCCATAAATAAAAATATCAACAAACGGATTCTCTTTAATAGAAACGGCATTATAACATGCAAAAATCATTTTGCCAGTCGCCGGAGAAACCGGCTTGAAAAATTTTTTATCAAAGCGTATCGAAACTGATAATTTTACGGCTATCGAAAAATGCGAAACGACTTCCAAGAGATCGCCGCCGGCGCGGTAACGTTTTCAATTTTTGCGAGAACGCGGGACTTTGAGATTAAATAACCCGAAAATATCTTCTTGACGCATACCGTGACTCATGCCCGAAGTTGACGTGAAACCTTGCGCGCCGGACATGATTTCCTCAAATAACTCCCGCTTGCTTTGTAGAATGTTATCAATGCGTTCTTCAATCGTGTCGGCAATAAGAAATCGCGTAACCGTAACCGGCTCCGCCGCGCCGATGCGATGCGCGCGGTTGATCGCCTGATCCTCCACCGCCGGATTCCACCATCGGTCAAACAAAAAAACATAACTCGCAAATTGCAGATTCAACCCGACGCTTCCCGCGCCGTAACTCATCAGAATCACATGACAATCTTTAGCGTCGCGAAATTTGCGAATCACCGCGTCGCGCTGCTTCGACGGAACCTTTCCATGATATTCGACCGGATGATAATCCGCTAAATAATCGCGAAGCTTCGTAAGCGTTTCGACCCACTGACTAAAAATTATCGCCTTACGTCCGCTCGCCGCGACTTCTTCGACGTCGGCAAGCAGCCGCTCCAGTTTCGCGCTCTCGCCGGTCCGCGGATCAAAATTGCAAATTTGTTTTAACCGCAAGACTAATTCAAACACGTTTTGAATCGTCAGCGAATCGCTCATATCATTGAGCCGAATCGTACCGTCTTCTTCCGCTTGCGCGTAAGTTATTTTTTGAGACGGCGTGAGTTCAAGATTTGCGTCGCGAATGATTTTCGGCGGTAAATCGGTTAACACTTTATCTTTGGTTCGGCGGAGAATATAATCGCCGACCATTTCGCTCATCGCGGACGGTTTCATTCCTGTCGAAAGATAACCCGGCGATAAAAATTCAAAAATACCGACAAGATCATTCGGCGAATTTTCCACCGGCGTTCCGGTCAACGCCCAACTTCGGCTTCGCGACAACGCCCGCACCGCGCGACTTGTCGCGCTGTTCTGATTCTTAATTCGTTGCGATTCGTCCAGTACGACCAAATCAAAATGAGGACCGCCTTGACTTCGCGGACGGTCGAAATACTCTAAATCGCGATTCATCAATTCGTAATTAGCGATTCTTACCGGAACATTGTCGAGCTGCCAAAGCCATTTGCGGCGAGCCGGAGCGCCTTCAATGACTTGCACGTTAATTTCAGGAGCCCAAAGATTAAATTCCCGACGCCAATTACTAACAAGCGGTTTCGGGCAAACCAAAAGAATATTGCGAAGTTCGCCGGAACGAATCAAAAGACGTATCGTGGTAATCGCCTGCATTGTTTTGCCGAGTCCCATTTCATCGGCGAGAATCGCGCGGTGCGCGGCGTAAAGAAAAGAGACGCCGGAGCGTTGATAAGGAAACGGCTCAAACGGCATCTCAAGGGTCGGTTGCCCCAACAACGATTCCAGCGGCGGCTGTAATAAATAATTCAGCCGATCTTCCAGCTTGATCGCGTCTCTGGGAACGCTAATGCGTGTGTATTTTGTCGGCAGATTCGCCGCGTCCTCTTGACGAGATTCTTGCGGTAAATCAGAAATTGTTTCTTGCGGAGAAAGAGGCGTCGTTTTTACTTTCTCCTGGTTAATTTTTTGTAACGGCGTTTCCGGCTGCAAAAAATAAAAACTTCGCACGTCAATTTTTGCCCGACCGGTAATCGGCATCGACGCCACGCAAATTTTCGCTTGCGTTCCAACAGAAATCGATTGCGTCCGGAAGTCGTTTTTTTGCGAAATCAAACGATACCACGAATTTTCCGCAACCGCGACCGGAATTTGAAAACGATAAATCGAATACAACGGCGTCGGCTTTTGCGCAAAATCAAACGTTCCGAACGCTTCAAACGTTTTTAAAGTCGTATCGTTTGAAGAATCGGAAATGCTCGCAATCGCGTTGTTCTCGTCAATCGCGAACGGCAAAGTAAATTTTTTGGAAAGTGACGTCTGCATTTTTTACGCCGCTCTTTGCGCTTCTTCCACCGCCAAACAAATGCGTTCAAACGGTTCTGCCAAATCAATCGCGTGCGAAACCGTCTCCAATGCAGCGACTGTTTCCGCCGCCGAATGTGCGGAAAGTTCCGGCGCCGCCAAGCGATACCGACCGATTTTTTGTTCCGACCAACGAGACGTATTGATTCCCGAAACGGAAGCTAAAATTTCAGAAATAGATTTTTTCTGATTTTCGCCGTCATTTTTTTTAGAAAAATCTATCGGAAGAGGCGTTTCCGACACGATTTTGAACTTATTTTTCAAATCGCTTGAATCTTGAGAAGAGGGTTCAATAAAAACGAGCGGCATTTCAATGAATTCTTGCGCTGCGAGAACTTGCGGCATATCAGAAAGTACGACGACAGGTTTGGTTTTTGCGCGATTGACGAGCGTTTGTGCTATTTGCTCTCCGTAAAGAAACGCCTCAAGCGTTGCGCCGTAAAGAATTTCCTGCGCGCGATTGGCGCGAACCGGCGAAGTACAATGAAATTCGACAGGTCGTCCGGCGTGATTCAAAACGAGATAACCGCCGATCAGTCCGCATCGAGAATTTTCCGCGACTGTTAAAAAACCAAAATATAACGTTGTTTCAGAAACCATGAGTTGATCCGCTTAAAATTGTTACGGAAAATCGTTTTTATTTCCGTCTTCGTAAGAAATCGGGCAATTGGCGGAGAGACTTTAATTCTCCGCTTTTTCGGAATAATTGCTAAAGTCCCGTTATTTGTACGGAATTTTACGAAATCATCAGCGATTTTCTGTTCTTGCGTTCTAGGAAAATATGGTAGATTTGAGTAAAATTTACGAGAGGATTTCAATATGATATTAGATAAAATTGTATCAGCGATTCGTTTTTCCGGTCAATTGCTTTTAGCCGTTACGGTATTGATCGCTCCGTGGTGTTTCGGATGTCTTGATCCGGCGTCGCAATATTATTTGTTTTTCGGCGTTATTGCGAGTTTAATTTGCGGACTGGCTACCCTTCTTCTCGATAGAAAAAATATTTTTTCGTTTCCGATACTTTTATTGCCGATTTTTTTGATCTTGATTTTAATCGGAATGCAGCTTCGTCCCTATTCGATAGAAACGTTGGCGAAATATTCTCCGAAAGCCGCCGAATTACGAAGTCAACTTCTTCCGCCGCCGGATTCCGAAGAATATCAATTTACGAAAAGGATATTCCCGGAAACGCAATCCAGCGCCGATCCCGCTCCCGCCAGCGTTTATCCTGCCGCCACGCGACATCAGCTTTCGTTATTTTTTCTCGTTCTCGGCGTTTTTGTTTCCGCCGCCGTTTTATTTCAAACGCGAAATTCGGCGATAGGGATTAGTATTGCCGTTGCGGTCAACGGCGTATGTCTTGCTTTGGTTGGAATATTAACGCGAATCATTCCAAGCGGCGGATTTCTCATTTATAAAAAAGCAAATTTCGCCGATTACGGAACGTTTTTGAATCATAATAATACGGCGGGATATTTGGGAATGTGTCTCGGCGTCGCGTTATTTCTTATGTTTTGCGCGATTTTCCGTTCCGACAAGGAAATTGAAGAGCTTCGTCGTTGGGACAAACATTGGGAGCGGAAACGTCCGACGGCGCGACAAGGATTGGCGTATCAATGGACCCGATTTCTTACGCCGGGAATTTTGAACTGGGGACTTTTTGCCGTCGTGATAATCGCCTCGATTCTTCTTTCGCTTTCGCGCGGCGGAACGCTGGCGATGATTATCGGTTTGGCGATTGGTTTTCCGGCGGTTTTTACGGCGCGGCGTTTCAAATTACCGGTACTCGGACTTATCGTCGTGGGAGTTTGCGGATTGGCGATGGTCTTATGGATGGGAATGGGAGAGCGGGTTCAAAAGCGTCTCGAATCGATTATGATGGAACAAGATAATCTACGTCTTACCAACTGGAATAACGCGATGCAAACGGCAAAGGATTTTCGATGGCGCGGAACAGGTTTCGGAACCTATCAGTACGCGAATCTCATCAATGACGAAATTGCCGCGAATAATCATATTGCGGTTCGTGCGGAAAATCAATACGTGGAAATTTTTCTTGATCTCGGCGTTATCGGCTTTTTGTTGTTTTTCTCTTGTCTTGCAATAACGCTTGCCATTTGCACGCGTTTGATACGGCAAAATAAAGACGACGAATTAACAGCGTTGGGCGGCGGCATGTTAATTCTCGTTCTGACGCAGGTTGTCGCTTCGTTGTTTGATTTTGGATTATACATTGTCGCTAACGCGGCGCTTCTTGCGTTGTTTTGCGGAATCTGTTCCATCGCCGCGCCGGAAAGAACAAAGAAAAAACGCTTGAAGAGAAAACAGGACGAACCGTTAAATGCGTCTCTCTCTTCCGCATTTTCCGTTCTTTCAAGAATCGGCATGATCGCCGTCGTTTGTTTTTTTCTGATATTTTTATTCTGGTCGCAAAAGAATATCGCAATTTTGCGCGAGATTGGAGCGGCGGAAAAACGATTAAAAGAACTTGGTAAATTTCAGGACGCCGAACCGGAACGCCTTGCCGAAATTGTTGCCGAATTGGAAGCGGCGATTCAAAAACAACCCGATCTTGCGATTCCTTTGCAACAATTGGGCGAAGCCAGAATCGCTTTGTATCGTCTTCAAATGCGCCGCGATCTTGCCGCTCTTCCCGATTCCCAAAGAACGGCGGATGAAATTTGGAACTCGACGGCGCTGAACCATATTCATAATCAGATTTCTTTATTCCGGCGTATGAATTTTTCTGTTCCCGTTCAAACGATTCAAAATCATTCGGCGGTGGAAGAGTTTCTCAAGCCGGCGTTTTGCGATTTTGTCCGGTCGCGTCAATCCCATCCGATTGCGGTTGCGCCGCATTATCGGATTGCCGAAATGATTCCTCTGTTTATGAAAGACAAGCCGCCGCAAAAATTTGAAGAAGACGTCGTTCAACGAATGACGATTGTCGCTCCGCAAAGCGCTCAGGCGTGGTATCGAGCCGGCGTTCTGGAACGGAATTTTGGAAATCAGAATCAAGCGAGTTCTTACTGGAAGAAGAGTCTTTCGCTTTCGCAGATTTATTTGCATCCCATCGCGGAGATTTTGCGGGAAGATTTAAACGTTCATAACGCGGAATCAATATTCCAAGCAACGTTTCCCGAATCGCCGGAAATTTACGTCAAGTTGGCGACGTATTATTTTCCCGAACAGCGTTCGCCGCAGTATTTTTCCGCGATTTTGAATTTATTTCATAACGCCGTTGATTCCGCTTCGGAGACGCCGCGCGAGGAACGTCATTACTATCGCGGGCGTTATTATTTATTGGCGAAAGATTATCCCCGCGCCATTGAGGAATTGAATAAAGCGTGTATTGTCCGGCGGGAACAACACGAATGGCGATACTATTTGGCGGTCGCGTATTTCAACGACAAACAGTATGAAAAAGCCAAAAATGAAATCCAAACAGCGATATTCTACGCGCCGGGCGTCAAAACGTATCAAAATTATCAAAAGACGATATTGAAGAAATTCTGATTGATTCATTCATTTCCAAATCCAACCGTTCTTGTCTTTCTCTCCATTCTTTTTGTTCCCGCGAACGCGACCCGCGCAGGGGAAAGCGCGCGACCGGCGCAAGGGGCTGCGCGAAGTACACACACGGGCAGGTGCGGAGGTACACGCCAGAACGGGTGTGAGGTGCCCACGCGGGCGGGTGTGAGACGTCCACGCGAGAAGGCTCGCGACCGACACAAAATTCCCCTCCGTTGGAGGGGTGGCGGTCAACGGAGTTGACCGACGGGGTGGTTTCAGAAAGTTAAAAGCTAAAAGTTAAAAACGAAAAGTGAACATCATTTCGTCCTGTGCGGGGCTTGATTGTTTTCGCTCGCGGCGCTTTCCGGCGATTTTACCGCCGGTTACGCATGATTTCGCCGCTGCGCGGCTTAATCTTCCGTCGCTGACGCGGCTACTCCTACGGACGCCAAGCCGCGATTACCTCCGTCGGACTTATACGATTCGCCGGATAACTCTCCCGGCGTACCGGATAACCTGTTGGGAAGCGGCGCGAAAGTTTGGCGACGCGCGCGAGGAAAACGCGGAAATCAAAGCCGGAAAATCCTTGTTGTGTTTGCCTTTCGCCGGAATCGCAAAAGCTCTGGACGGATTTTTTCAACCAGATCGGAGCGTCAGCATTCGTCCTGCAAGGACGAAATCATGCATAACCGTAGGTGAAGCGCAGCGAAACCTACGGACGTCAAACCGCGCTGAATAAATTAAGTCCCCAGAGACGAATGCGGGTCTTGTAAAATTCCCCTCCGTTGGAGGGGCGCCCGTCGGCGCAGCCAACCGACGGGGCGCTTCCAGAACCCGCGCTAGGGAAGAGGCGAGGCGCTTGTCTTGGAGGGCGAGAGATTCACGCACGGAAATATCAAACCTATCTTGTTTGTATTGCCTATTCTACTAAATCGTTATTTTTTCTAAATATTAACGGGCGTCTTTACCGATAAATGAAGATAAATGAATGTTCGATGTTCTCATTTGTGATTTGATGAGGAAGATTCTTAACTTTTAGTCTTTAACTTTTCATTTTCTTCTATGAACGGGATTATTCCATTAGGTTACAGCCGCGTCAGTCAGCCGCAAATTGCTTATCGCGGATTATGGGGAATGCAGTCGCAGACGAGCAATTTGAGCAATCTCGAATCGCAACTCATGACGCAACAGCAGTTTCAGTACGGCAGCGAGTCGTCTTATCAGGCGTCGCGGACAATTAATATACAAATGTTGCTGGAACGTAAAGCCCAATCGGTCGTGAATTTAACGACAACGCAATCGTTTTTGTCGGCGTCGGATTCGTCGCTGTCGCAAGTCGGCGAGCAAGCGACCAGCGCGAAAGAGAAGGCGCTCGCCGCCGTTCAAACAACGACCAGCGCGACGCAACGCGACGCTTTTGCCGACGAAGTCAAACAAATTGTTCAAGCGACGTTAGGATTTGCCAACACGCAATTTCTGGATCGTTACTTGTTTTCCGGTTCGTCCACGACAACGCAGCCGTTTGTTTGGCAGACGGATTCTTACACCGTCAAATATATGGGAAACGAAACCGAATTGAATACCTGGGGCGATCTCAACATTCTCACGCAAAGCAACAACGACGGCGTTGCGGTCTTCGGCGCGGTTTCGGACGCGGTGCGCAGTATTGTTGATTTAAATCCGTCGCTGCAACCGGAAACGCTGCTTTCATCGCTCAACGGCGGACAAGGCGTCGCGCTCGGCAAAATTCGGATTTCTTACGAACTCAACGGCAAAACGACGTCGTCCGACATTGATTTGAGCCATTGCGCGACTGTTGACGACGTGCGGAAAGCGATAGTCAAAAATTCGCCGGTCGGAGCGGTTCTCAATGTCGATTTAACGGACAACGCATTCCGAATCGGGTTATCGCCAGGCGCCGGCGGTTCGATTGCGATTACGGATATTGGCGCCGGTCAAACGGCGAAAATGCTTGGTATTGAATCCAAAACGCCGGTTGCCGCGGGAACTTTTCTCACAGGACGCGATTTGAATCCGGCGGTTACGCAAACGACAAAACTCGACGATTTATGCGGTTCGAAAGCAAGAACATATCTCCATTTTGCGGGCGGAAATAACGATCTGATTATTCAAGCCGCGCAAAACGGCGAATCGGTCGTGGACTCAAACGGCAAAACTTGGGATATGAACGGCGTCGAAATTGCGATTATTTCTAACGCGAGCGTAACGCCGGGAAATGAAAATGCAACGTATGACGAAACGTTAAAACGAATCGCGATTTACACGAATCCCGATTTGACGTCGGCGCAGGGAATCGCCGACGCAATCAACCGCGCTGCGGAAAACGGAACGATTCCGCCGTTTACCGCGTCGTTTGACGCGGCGGATCAAACCGGAAAAAACGCGGACGCCGGCATGGCGCCGTTTGCGCCGGGAACGCCGGTTGTCGTTGGAAAAACCGCTTACGGTTCGGGAGAAGCGTTTGATCGAACAGGAATGCAAATTGTCAACGATAACAAAACGCATCTCCTTGATTTTTCTGAATCGGCGACAGTCGGCGATTTGCTCAATGAATTGAACGACGAGCCGGTCGGCTTGATGGCGTCGATTAACGGCGGCAGAACGGGAATTGACGTGCGGACGCGAATCAGCGGCGCGGATTTTGAAATCGGCGAAAACGGCGGCGCGACCGCGACGCAACTTGGAATACGTACGTTTTACGGCGGAACGCAGTTGAGCGAACTCGATTACGGACGCGGCGTAGAAGATTACGACGGACCGGGAACCAACGCTTTTGCAAAATATGCGTCGGCGTCTCCGAACAGCGGTTTAATGATCAACGCGAAAGAAGAAGGAACGGCGGCAAACGATTATAAAATCAATTTCATTCCGACGAACGATCCCGAAGGAAAAGTATTAGTTTCGTGGAATCAAGACGAGAAAGTGGTCAATATTGGAATCAATTCCGGCGTAACGACCGCGTGCGAAATCGTCCAAGCGTTCAACGAACAAACCGGACCGCGCGACCTGTTTGAAATGACGCTTGACGGAACGGACGGCACGAATACCGGAACCGGCGTTGTTTATGAAGGTTCGACAAAGACGGCGGAGGGAACAAACGGCGGAGTCGATTTTGTGATAACGCGGAACGACGGCGTTTCGTTTGAAGTCGATATTCACGGAGCGAAAACGATTCAAGACGTTTTAGATATCATCAACAATCATCCCGACAACAAAGGAAATCTTCTCGCGGCGCGCGTTGCCGAATTTGGAAACGGGATCGAATTGATCGACGCAAGCATCGGCGAAAATGCAACGCGGGTGGAACGAACGCTGCTCGGTACGGCGTCGATTGCGCTGGGACTTGTCAACGAAGGAGAAGAGTACCGCGTTCAAACGTATTCCGGCGCTAAAGCGAATGTCGTTTACGATTCGGGGAATGTAAATAGCGCTTTAATCATTTCAGGAAATTGCGTCGGCGAATACGCCAACGACGTAAAAATCGCGTTTGTCGATAACGTGGCAAACGGCGCTCCGAACAGTACCGGCTTTCAATGGGATTCCGCGTCGAAAACGTTGACGTTTGAAATCGACGCGGGAATAACGACGGCAAACGACGCGATTGCGTTGTTTAAAAATCACGCGTCGGAAGAATTGCGGATGATGTTCGACTTTCAGAACGGTTGGAATGGCGACGGCTCGATCAGCGACGGTTCTGGTCTTATCTCGCCGACGTCGACAGAAAATACGCCGGTTTTGAGCGGCGGAGAAAACGCGGCGTTACAGGGAAACGATCCGAATCCGCTTGAGGCGAAATCGTTGTTTACGGCGTTGCTTCGCCTGCAATCGGCGATGGAACAAAACGACGTCCGCGAAATTGAGCGCGCGGCAAAACTATTAGAACAATCGAGCGAGCGAGTCGCTTATTCCCGCGTAGAAATCGGCGTCCGCCAACAGCGCATTGACGCAATTTCCACGCAGCTCGCCAATGAAAACGTGCAATTACAAGAATCGCTGCGCATCGCTTTCGGAATCGACGAAACGGAAACGATCGTCAATTACAGCAATTCGTTAGTCGCGTATGAAGCAAGTCTCAAAGTTACCGGTCAGTTGTTTCAGTTGAGTTTGTTGAATTATGTGTGAGAGAAATTGGTAACGTTTCCGCGAAAATGTTGCGTTTTTTCTCATTCAATCAATACGTTCTAACGCCGGATTGGATATTATAGCGATTAAAATTGTGCGATTTCTTACGCTTCATTTTTTTCCTACGTTGATGTTGTTTGTCTTTTTTTGCTTTTCAGAATTTTTTAATTCAATCGTATGAGATTGATTTTTCTGCGATTGAGGTTGTTCGCCTTTTGGTATTTCAAAATTCTCCTGACGCATTATCAAATTTTCAGAAATTGCCGTAATCCTTTCCAGAGCTACGCCCAAAATCAATCCCCAAATTAATCCCAAAATTATTCCGCATAGTAAAGCGATGATAGGGAATTTTTTTACCTGTTTCGGTTTATATTCCGATTGAAAATAATTGTTTCGATTCATTATTTTCTCTTGTTGTATAGAATCTTCCGCCTTATATACGGAAACTGATTTTGTATCGGGCAAGTCAATTGATATTTTTTCTTCTTTTGGAGACGGCGGTAGTTGAGATGGGAGTAATAAAGGTTTCACCTCAAGAACTGATTCTTGGGTTGTTGTCGTATTTACAATTTTTACCGAAACAATGCGCTCTAACGGAATATTTGCAAAATATAATGGCGCTTTCAAAGCTGCGTCTTTATTTGTAAGCGGAAACTTACCTCCGTTTTCGCTCATTTTTATATTCAGGTTTATATTCAGGATTTGGGCTTTTTTTCCTTCCCAAACTCTGGATAAAACGGACGGCTGCGGTACGGGTAGTTTTTGAGAAACTTCGGCAATCTTCTTAATGATTGGACTTTCAAAGAGCGGTGAAAGGTCAATGCCGTTTGTTTCATTTGTCCGCATCCATATTGTGAAAATAACATACCGTCCCGGTCGGTCTTGCCGGTCGTATCCTCCGTTAAAATAACGATAAAGGACAGTCCATTGAGGCGGAGCGTTGTTCTGTTGATTATTTTTATCCGGAAAATTGAAACGGGCAATGCCGCCCCAAAGATCGTCGTTATTCAACTTATTCGGTTCCGGCGGAAAATGTTTTACCGCAATATCGTCGTAAAACCGATTAAGAATTTTAAGCGATAATTCATCGGCATGCCATGTCCAATAATGACCGTCAGACGTCGGCGTTGCCGGATCGTAAAGTGCATAATAAAGTTGCATGGTTCTCTCTATTTTTCTGTTTGTTATTAATGTTAGGAATAGATTCAATCGAAACGTTACTATGTTTTAGCAGATAATGTTTATTCATGTTTAATTTCTATCAGTAATTGTTTTCTCGTGGAATGAAAAGTTGGGTATTGGGTAGTTTAAGTATTTCCAGTTAAAACCAGTATAAAATAGATAACGACGCGAATGAGAATAGCAGCAAAAAAAATGATTATGCAACCACACCCTTCTTCTAAACATCCAGCGTTCTTCTTTTGGGGAATAACGTTAGTATTTTCATGCTCGTCATCGAGCAGCTGTATAGTATCTTCATAATCATTTTTCTCCGCCTGGCTCGCTTCCATTGCTCTTTGTATTGTTTCCCATGCTTCAATTGTTCGTTGAGACGTTATAACAGCATTGATAAGCCAATTATTCAATTTATCTAATCCAAAACTTTCGAATCCCGGTTTGGGTTTACGTCGGGCTTTGCCGTCTTGAGTTTTTATTTCTGTTTCAGCGACCGCCGCAACCGGAAAAAAATACAAAACATCGCCGGATTGATAAGCGATTTTTGCCGCATTGTAAAGAAGCGATAATTCTTTTTGAACATAATTTTGAAATGAACCGTATTTCTTGTTGATTCCGCTTCCATATTGGTCCCAAGCGGTAAAGACAATAGCGATGTGCTGTTGTTTATTGTCTGCGGCGTATCCATCCAAAAATTCTTTAAGTATTAATTCATTTTCTTTCTTTTTGACATAATCGGATTCTCCAATAAAGTCTCTTAAATTGACAACAAACACAATCACTGTTGAAGTTTGTAAATAATTAATAATACCTATTTCATGTTCCGACAATCCCGACGTTTTATATCTGTCATAATAAAATAATTTTCGCAGGTCTTGTCCGGCGACGTCAATGAGTTCCACAGCACAGCGTTGTCCTTTGATATGCAAATCCCATTGCAGTTCAAACTGTTGTCCCGGCGGCGTGGACGGCAGCCATTCGCCGACTTTGTATAAAGTATTCCACGCTTTTTCGACATACATTGCCGTTTGCATTCCTTTAGGTAAAAGGAAGACGTCGCCGACGCTATCCGACAACATTTTTGCCCAAACGGTCGCTAATACCGTTTTACCGGAGCCTTCCGTTCCAATGATTGCGATTTGCGGTATTGTCATTGTTGCCAATTAATATTCTTATTAAATGTTCAATATTTCCAAGACTTTTGTGAATGTATGTTGAGAGAATAAAGATTCCCAACGATCCCAACTATCGGGTCTCCAAAAATCAATGTTACGGACGTCGTTGATACTGCGGTAATCATTCCAAAAAATCATTAACTCTTTGATTTGTTTCAAAACGTCGTCGTTGAAAGTCGGCGACGGTTGTATTTGAGCCAGTTTTTCTCTCACTTGACGTAATATATTTTGAATTTCAGGTCTTGCATTATGATAATTTTCGCTTTCAATAAAAAGGAGAAGTAAATGGTCTAAGAGTAAGTCTTTAACCGGTCAAATTTGTTTTTTCGAGTTGATTTAGCATACGGCTTGACATGGCAATATGTATCATTGCTTTTGCGGAATCGGTGTTTCGTTCGTAATCTTTGG
>JAISZO010000342.1 GCA_031269105.1 Planctomycetaceae bacterium
GACGGTTTCACTAGCAACCGCGCTACGTATTTTGAAGGTTGGACGCACTATAACACTCCTACGGGACTGAATCTGACCGACCCAACAACAATAGAACGTTTAACCCTCTTTAATGGTCCGCTTCGTGTTGCAAATGTTACGCCTATTTCCGGTGCGTCCTGGAACTCCACAACAGGAAGTCATAAAGAGGTTGCCAGTTGGGAACCCAAAGATACGTTTGCTTATTGGAGTGACGGCACGTCGAATCAGTTGGTGTTCGGCGAAAAAAATGTTCCGTCATTTGCGTTGGATGATGGACAAAAAAACGAAACGCATACGACAACGATGCCGTCGCAAATTTGGAATCACAGTTATTTTTGTAGTTGGACAAACAGCGGTGCGCAATCAAACCGTTATGCAAATCTCGGTCGGCTGATTGGTCCGAACACGTTATTGGCAACGGGACCGGGCGATCAGCGTTTGAGTCAGGTTTCAGGACTTCCGAATCCCGATTATCGCGATACGGCGTTGACCAATTATGAAGATTTCGGATTCGGCAGTTCGCATACCGGAGTGATCAACTTTGTCGCGGGCGACGGCAGCGTGCATGGAATTTCGGTAACAGTCAATGTGTCTTCCGTCCTTTATCCGCTTTGTCAGGCAAACGACGGCGTTGCGGCTTCAATTCCGTAAGCCAAAATATTGGGAACACGAAAACGGTGGAGACGTTGCGTGCAATGTATCAGCCGGTTTCGTGTTCATAATTTTCAAGTTTTAATAATCTATCAGTGGAATTTTCGTTAAACATTTGTCAACATAAGGTAGGCGACGTATCGCCGAGACGTCGCGTCGGCGATAGCCGACATGCCCCTGTTTACGGCTGGCAACCGGATTCCAAACTGCACGGTAATACGAATTGCCGTCGTTAATCGGATTCGCCGGCGCCTTACGGCGCCCAACCTTTCGGCGAAAGGTTGGCTACCTTATCGTTTCAAAACATAAAAAAATTCCGCTGATATATTACCAAATTTTACTTTTTCATTTTTACTGAATTATGACAAACAAATTATTCAAGTTATTTTTTCTGGCAACGCTCGTTTTATGTTCGTACGGATGCGGGAGCGGAATAAAAATTTCGGGAACGGTAACGTATGAAGAAGACGGCTCGCCTGTAGAACGCGGCTTTATCAATTTCAGCGGCGCGACGGGCAATTTTTCAGGGATCATCAAAAACGGCAAGTACGTTACCGGCGGCGAAAAAGCGGTGCAAGGTATTCCTGCCGGACAATACAAAATTTGGTTTTCCGGCGTTCAAAAAGGCGAACATATCATCGACCCCAAAACCGGCGTCCCTGAATCGTCGATCATAACGCCGTTAATTGCCGATGAATTTTGCGCGGAGAATAAAACGCCGATTTCGTTTGAAGTCAAACCGGACGGTCAAAAAACATTCGACGTGCAAGTCAAAAAATATGTCCCTCAAAGAAAAAAACGATAACCGTTGAATTTTACGTGGGGACGCACTGCCGTGCGTCCCTACGTAAAACGAATTCTCAAGTATGAGGAGTATATTATACAACTTTTAAGAAAGGAAAATTAATATGAGACATTTATTTTTTGTGCTGTTGACGATTTCCGGCGCCGTTATTTTTGCGCAGGAAAAACAAGAGCTGCAATTTTCGGAGAACGGCGTTTTCCGTATTGCCCAAATCACGGACACGCACTTCAATTCGCAAGACACGAGTGAAACGCCGAAAGAACGTCTTAAAATGATCAACATGGTTCTTGATACGGAAAAACCCGACTTTGTGATTTACACGGGCGATAACGTCAAAAATAATTCCCTGAAAGATCAGGATATTCTTTTTGAACCCTGCATTCGACGTAAAATTACTTGGGCGTTTATTTTCGGCAATCACGACGACGAATACAACATAACCCGCGAAGAGATTATGGATTATGTTGTCAAAATGCCGTATTGTTACGCTGAACACGGACCGAAAGAGATTGGCGGGGTTGGAAATTATATTTTGACGGTACATTCCCGCAATAAATCGATTCCGGGCGTTGTTCTTTATTGTTTCGATAACGCTTATAAAGTTCCGCATCAACCGCAATGTCTCAGCGGACCGGTCGGTTGGTTCAGTTCCGATCAAATTCAATGGTATCGTGAAAAGAGCAAAGAATACGCGCGGAAAAACGACGGAAAACCAATACCGGCGCTTGCGTTTTTTCATGTTCCGTTGGACGAATATGTTCAGATTCCCGCGTTTCCGAAAGAAACAAAAATGATCGGCGATAAGAAGGAAAAGGAATGCGTTGGTATTCTCAATTCCGGTTTGTTTCAGGCGATGTTTGAGTGCGGCGACGTGATGGGAACATTTTGCGGACACGACCACGAAAACGATTACATCGGAATTTTGCACGGAATTGCGTTGGCTTACGGACGTTCCGCCTGCCAGCGTAAACCTTACGGCGCAAGATTAATTGAAGTAACAGATTCGGGAAAACGAACCTTCAAAACCTGGATTCGACTCAGTACCGGCGAAAAGATCAACGAAACCGTGATACAGAAATAGAAACAATGTTGTCCTTTTAAAATTTGCAGCATTTCAGCGGAGCTTTCAATTTTGAGAACATTGGAAACGCCCCGCCATTGATGACGAGGCAAGTCAAAAACACAAATTTCACGGAAGTATTACAAAAATTTTTTACTGTTCGAGATAGAACTCATTTGTGTTATTTTTCCAAAGACCAATCGGGAGAATTGGTACGCAAAGTTTGGAACATTTTTTCACCAATTTGAATCAAATCGCTTTGTTCTACCGCCGGATTTTTTGATTCGCTGGGATCGTTTTTCAGATCATATAATTCTATCGTTTTTTTGATTCCGTTCCTGACAAATTTCCAATCTTTCCAACGAATCGCCTGAATCGGGATTTTTCCTTCATTGCCAATCCGCCGGTTTCCGCGAATCGGACAATGACCGCACTGCAAACCTGTCATCAATGACGAACGCGACAGCGCACAAACGCCGGCACCGCTATATCCTTGCATAAATCGGACGCCTTCGCCGGCGATTCGATCAATATTAGGCGTTTGAATTTTGGTTTGACCATAACAACCAACATCGCCAATACCAATGTCGTCCGCGAGAATGAAAATGATGTTGGGTTTTTCAGCAGCTTCCGCGAATGAAAAACAACAGGTCATTCCAATTGCAAACAACAATCCCGTTATAATTTTTTGAACAGAAGATTTTTCATTTTTATCTTTTGATTGATTTGTCTATTCTTTGATTCGATATTCTACAGCTTTTCCAACGTCAACCGTCAGTTTATTTTTTCCTTTTTGGATTTTTATTTCATAAGGCGTTTGTTCCGCTTGATTGAATTTTTCTTCGACAAGACCAAACCAAGAACGAACTTCATCAGAAGAAAGCTCTTCCCACTTATCGTATTGAGGAGTTTCTTTGGGCGGCGGAGAACCATATTTACTTGGTCCCTGTTTAGTTTTTGAAACGAGAACTTTATAAGTTCCAAGAGGAGAACCGTCATATTGAGCGTTAGTATGAATGACGGCTTGCCCATCGTTATTTGTCGTTCCCATCGGAAACCAAAGTTGACCGTTTTTCGGACGGCTTAAATCCGTAAATTGTAGGGCTACAATGGCGTCCGCAAGCGGTTTGTTATCCTGAATCACTGTGATTTCGCAAGGATACAAACGCGGCAAATACTTGGGAAAATGAGACCTTCCGCAACCGAAAAACAGAAACAAGATAACGATTGACCAAAATAAAAATTGATTTTTCATAAAATTTATCTAATATAACGAGTTGTTAGTCGTAAATACGCCAAATGTTCACGAATTAAAATATTTGTAATAAACTGTTTTCATTCCAACGTCGGATAAGCGACGCCGCCAAGCAATTGCGCTTCGCCGCCTTCTTTTTCGTAAACGCCGTAAAAGATAGAGCAGCAATCAAGCCACAGCGTAACGCGTTGTA
>JAISZO010000399.1 GCA_031269105.1 Planctomycetaceae bacterium
GTTGGTCAGACCTTACCGGGCGGGCGCGTCCCGCAAGGTACTCACGAAAGGTTTTCAATGCAATGACTTATAACATTCTTTAACTCCTTTCTTCAGGCTTAATCTTGACGCAATAAAGAATAACAGATAGAAATTATTCCTGTAGAAATCGAGTAATATTAAAATAGTGTAAAAAGATAAAAAATTACGAATGTGCGAAATATTCTTCATACGACGTTAAATTATAACGATATTATCAACAGTAGCGGCTGCAATTTTTACCGCAGACGCTAAAAATACAGGATTGAAACGAAAACAATTTCTCTAACCAAGAATATAATGTTATGAAAAATTTACTGATTTTTAAAATGTTCGTTGGGCTTTTTCTATTTTATTGCGGAAATTTGCAAGTTTTTGGACAAGACGATTTTGTTATCGCAAGCGCTTCGGCAGTTTCCGCTCCGAGAACGCTACTCGCTACAACCGACTCGCACAATTTTGTTGCGTTGCAGAAAATTTCCGATTTACCGCAAAACGACGCGTCGCAAAATGCAAATCAAAACCGCTCGCAAAATTCTGACATTCCGCAATCGGTTTCCAAAGAACAAGTTGCGTCGCATTCTCTTTCGGCGTGCGACGCGGCGGCGAGTAGCGACGAGCCGGATTGTTATTCTTCTCCAATCGCGGAAAATTCCTCATTTCAATTGTTTCGCGGCGGTTCGCGGCTCAAATTGAGCGGTTGGGTTGAAGCGGGATTTTATACCAACGCTCGCGGCGCAAAATCGGCTTATGATCCGAATGACGGCGGAATGTTGGAAAATAGCGGCAACGGACCAATTTACGGAATCGGACGTCGCACAACAAATTTTAACGCGAATCAAATTTTAGCGAGAATCGTCCGTGAAATGGATTGCAAAAATACGTTTGATTGGGGATTTCAAGCCGATTTCGTTTACGGAATGATGGGAACGGAACTCCAATCTTACGGCGATGAAACGTTTGACTACGGCTGGGGCGGCGGCGTTGAAAGAGATTACAGTTTGGCGATGTATCAATTGTACGGCGAAATCGGTTATAAAAAATTGACGGCGCGTTACGGCAAATTTGGTTCGCCGATTGGTTATGCGCCGATTGAATCGTGGGACAAGTTTTTTTACACGGATCCCTACGCTTATAATCTCACGCCGGGAACGCATACGGGCGTATTGCTTCGTTATCAACTGACCGACGATTTGACGTTGACCGCCGGTTGGACGGCGGGATTAGAAACCGGTTTCGCCAACAAATACGGCGACGACGCGATTATCGCGGGATTGGAATTGACGTTGACGGAAAATGCAATATTCAATTATTGCATGACTCGCGGACGACGCTGCAACGATATTTCTAACCGTTTAGCAAACGGCGGCGGGGACGACGACTTTTTCATTCATTCGTTGTATTATGATTGGAATATTTCGGAAAAATGGGAGTATGTGCTGGATTCCACGTTAGTGAATTTGAATGAACGCGGCGGTTTACGTTATTCCGCTTACGGAATCGGCAATCATTTGTTTTATTCGTTAGACGACGCCGACCGCTGGAAAATCGGCTTTCGCGCGGAATGGATTCGCGACGCCGGAATTCTAGGTTACGCGGACGGCGTCGGCGTCAAGAATAATTCGGATTATGTGGAATTGACACTCGGCTTGAATTTCAATCCAACCGAACATTTGCGAATCCGTCCCGAACTTCGTTATGATTGTTCGTATAAAAACGCGATTTTCAACAACGGCACGAAAAGAGAACAACTCTCCGGCGGCTTTGCGGTTTTGTACGGATTTTGAAAATCCAGCACAAAATGAAATATTGCCGTGGATTCTCTGATACTAATATGAGTTAGCAAACGGAATAAATCTGCCTCATTTGTACTTGGAAATATCAATTGTCAATTCCGAAAAATCTTTTCCGACTTCAAATGTCAACGGCGTGGATTTTACCGAACCAAGCGTGTTGGGAATAACGGATTTTATCGCCGCTTTTTCGCGGTCGAGTTTGGCATGATATTTTGCCTCTTCTTCCGGCGACATTTTTTCTATTTCTTCATTGGAAAGCCGGCTTGGCAAATCGGGGTCTTTCTGAACTACGACTTTGTATTGACCGGCAGGCGCGCCTTCAGCGCTATAACCGTTTTGCATCGTAAAAAATGACGCCTTGCCGGAAGCGTCGGTGAACGCCGAAATTCCCCAAGCGTCGGATTGAGACTCGGTAGTCAAAATCACCGTTGCGCCTTCAATCGGCGTTGTTCCGTCCGCGACACGCACCGACGTTTTTTGAACATTCGGAAATCCTGACGGTTTAGAAGAACAACCGCCTCCCAAAAGTAACGCCGCGAGAAATAACAATGCAATCTTTTTCAATCGTAAAAAAAACATTTTTATTCTTTCAGTTTCTAAGAGATATTTCAGTAAAATATTACAAATGTCTGAACTTTGATTTGTAAGAGTTTTGTGATTGATATGATAAAAAATCACAAGAATCAATCAAATCATAAAAATCATCGTTCAGCCATTGTTTTCCCGTCATAATTTTCGGGCTTCCGGTTTATCATTTTCAGAACGTTACAGACCCGCCGTCGTTTTTCGCGCCGAGATTCCCCCAAATTCCGAACGGACTTTTTCCCGAAACCGGCGTTGTATTGTCTGCCGGAAGCGCAACGGCGGCGTCCCGCGAGTTGACGGTTTCTGAAATAAAGTGAACGGAACCGTCCATTGCTCCGGCATTAACTCCGCCGGTGTGATAACTGGCGGCGGAAAAAATTCCCCAACTGTAACCGGCGTCGGATTGCGCGGAACATGAAACGGAATTTGGCGGAAGAATCGTCGTGAAACCGCTCGCATTCGGACGTCCGTCCGTGATAAAACAACCGCGAAACGTATGGTTAGACGGATTGTTGTATTTTCCTGTCGCCGCGTTAAACGCTTTGTCTCGACAATTCGTATAAGGATCGGAATGAATCGTAGCGTCTTGAACGCTGATTCCTTGTTTCCTATTTAACGTACTTGAATTTCGTGCCGTTGCCGTTGCGATTTCTGAAATTGCCAACGTATTACTTGTTCCGTCGCTACAAGAGGCAAACGTATTTTTGGTTTTGATTCCGAAAACGCCGCGTTGTTCCGCGCTTGTCGGACCGGCGGTACCATTCCAATTCCGATAGGCGCTATCGCCGCGGCAAGTTACGATACTTTGTCCCGCCGATCCGTTGGCGTTCCAATAATTGGGCAAACCGGCGTTTCCGTCGGACGGACAAAGGAGCGTGGCAATTGGTTCTTTCCACCAGGATTCGGTCGAAGTCCAATGCGCTCCGTTACATGATCCGCTTTGCCAAGCGTCGTATCGGGCTTGTTGCTCAAAATAAGGAAGCAACAACATTGTCGCTCCCATCAAACGCCACTTCGTGCCGGTTCCGCCAGAATCGTGCGGGTCGAGACACGCGCTGGGAATTTCTTTCAGCGAGTCATGGTAATTGTGAATCGCCAGAGCGTATTGTTTCATGTGGTTCGAACACTGCATTCGTCTTGCCGCTTCCCTCGCGGCTTGAACGGCGGGCAACAAGAGCGCAATCAAAACTCCGATGATCGCAATCACGACGAGCAATTCGACAAGCGTAAACGCCCGGCGAATCAAAGATTGTTTTCCGAATCGGGCAAAAGCGCACGAAAGGACAGAAACGCTCGCAATCATACGAGCGAAAATACTCGTAATAACGCGAACAATAAAGAGCGTTACAGTACGTAAAACACGGCTTATTAGCCATATTGCGCACCCCCCC
>JAISZO010000431.1 GCA_031269105.1 Planctomycetaceae bacterium
GACGCCGAATCTCTTTCATAATGTCGGCATAAACTCCGCCAATTCATCGTCCGTTCTACTTTCCAGCGCTGATGTTGTATTTTACCGTTTGCCAAATCCGTCCGCTTCACCGTTTCAAATTCCCAGCCATAATTCTCTTTCACAAATTTTCGAATCTTTTCTGAACGCGGACTTGTTTGCAAAGCGTTTCATTAATCTCTTCTAACACGTGATTACGCTTGAATTTATGAAATTAATAGCGGTCAGGTCGGTCGGATAATTTTGGGGTCGTGAAGCGGACATAAGAGAAGAAGGTAAGTTGAAGGGAAGAAAAAGTTAAGTTGAAATTAATGAGTCTTGATAATAAACAAGAGAACAACTATTAACCGAAGAATAACTCTTTTGCCAATTTAATGCAAGCGCTGTTTATCCAAAATTACCAAGTTGCCGCTCTCACTGTTATGATCATTCTCCGTTTTCGAAACGTTTTATTTTTTGTTGAATTTCAGCGACGGCGACGATAAGTTTTTTCAATTCTTGCCGCATTTCGGGAAGTTTTGCTTTAGCGACTTGCATCCGCATTTGTTCTTTTTCCGGCGTTGCCGGGATTCCAACGACCCGTGCGCCGTCGGGAACGCTACCGATGACTCCCGCCATCGCTCCCAGTACTGCGCCTTTGCCAATGTGAACATGATCCCGCACGCCAACCCGTCCCGCCATCACAACGTAATCGTCGGTGGTGGAACTTCCCGCAATTCCCGTTCCGGCGCAAATCAGATTATGTTTTCCAATGCGGCAGTTGTGCGCTATCATCACAAGATTGTCAATCTTTGTTCCGTCGCCAATGAACGTTGGACTGTACGTTCCGCGATCAATCGTGCTGCACGCGCCGACTTCCACATCGTCGCCAAGAACCGTGTTGCCGAGTTGACGCGACAAAACGTGACTTCCCTGCGAAGAATCATAACCGAAACCGTAAGCTCCCAACACGGCGCACGCATGAATGATACACCGCTCGCCGATAACCGTGTTTTCATAAAGTACCGCGTTCGGAAAAATTATCGCGTCGGCGCCAATTTTACATCCCGCCATGATTTTGACTCCGGCGGAAATAGTCGCGCGGTCGCCGATAATCGCGTCTTTTTCAATCACGACGTAAGGAGCGATAGAAACGTCTTTGCCGAGAACCGCCGTTGGATCGATGATTGCCGCCGAATGAATTTCTCGTTTGTTTTGTTTGCGCGGCGGACAGAAATGACGCACAATCGTTTCAAACGCAGACGCCGCGTCGTCCGTCTGAATTGTCGGCATTGCAATCGCGGTAAAACGCGGATCGGCAGTCAACGCACGCGGCACGACAACCGCCGACGCTTTACATTGAGCGAGTTGGGAAATCTTCTCCGGCTGCGCAAGAAATGTTACGTCGCCTTCTCCGGCATGATGAATCGGCGCAGCCCCGTAAATCGCAGGATTTTGATTCCCCGCAACGATTCCATTCACTAATTCGGCAAGCTCCGCCAATGTGTATGTCATGATTTTAAATTACGTGAAGAAATTTTACTAAAACTTTTATTATCTATATTTTGTTCTTTAAAAACGCATAATTTTATCCGATTCCCGTTTCGCCGTACCGCTTTTTTCTCCCACATTTCGCAGTTCATCGCCGGCGCAACAAAAACTGTTCCGCGAAAAACCGCGAAATATTTTTAACGATGAAATACGCGGAACGAATGAAATTTCTCCGCGATATTCAGAACGTTCTGCGCGTTGTTCGTTTACGATTTTTTCGCGGTGAAAAATAGGTTGATGGTTTACGTTTTAGAGTCCCGATTCGCCGTAATCCGTGTCGAGTATTCCGGCGTCTAAACCGTCGGGATGCGTTGTTTGCAGATTGCCGTCCATATCGAGATAAATCTTATCTTCGATGATTTCCTGAATGACAATCGACAATTTGTCTTTTTTGCTGTTCGCCTCGATAAACGGACGCGCTCCTTTGTTCAAATACACAAGCCGCTTTTGAATCAGCGACGACAACTTAAAACGTCCGCCGACTTTTTGAATCAGCTTTTCTTCTTTCAGTTCTTCAATCATTATGTTTGTCCTTTTTAAAAAATTGCTTATTTACCTATTGTCAAATAAAATATACGCTGTCTCGCATCTGTATTCGCGGAAACGCGTCTTTTAAGATTCGCTCAAAATTCATTTTTTATTCTTTCTCTTTTGGAGTATATTTTGTCTGATAACCGGGGTTTGTTTCGGGACGATTAGCGTTAGGATAATTCCAATCGGTTTTCACATCGACCGAAACTTCTTTGATTCGACGAAAAACGTCATACGGATTTTCAATACCGGAAAAACGTTTCATAAGCGGCTCGCCTTTCGCGGTTACTTCTCCGGCGTTAAATAAAATCGAACCGACGTTATATTTTTTTCAATCGGATTGACATTCACTTGCATATCGCGGATTTTATCATAATCAATAATTTGATAATCAATTCCAAAGACGCCGCTACGAATCATCACGCGTTTATTAGTAAAAGCGTAAACTGCGTTTTTGTGCGAATAGAACAGCCAAACCATATATAAAATACTTCCCCAAAAAGGAAGTGTGAAAATTACCAAAAATAGGATACCAAAAATGAGAACTGGCAACATCGTCGTTCCGAATGATATAAAAACTATCATCATAAACACTAAATCAGATATTCCTAAAACCAAAAAAGGTATGCCGCTGATCATCCAAGTCTTAAAATTTGGCGTTCCTGTCCAGAGGATTGTCTCATCACGGTCAAGTACGTTCCGAAATTTGTCTTCAATGTAGTCCATGATAAACCTTTATTGAGTTTTTTGTTTGTTAATTTTCAACGGCGATTCAATCAGAGCACGAAACGTAAGCAAGTGTTTATTGATTTCGGGCATAATGACAAGCAGCAACAACTGATTCGTCGTCCCATAAATATCTCGTACTTCCGCCTTCCGTCCATACATTTTTAACAAAAAATCCCGATTCTTTTAATCGTCTTGTCGCATACGCTTTAAAATCGCCCATGATCTTGTCAGGAATTGTATTTCCTGTTGCAACTACATGAACATGATTAGTTCTGACATTGATTTCCAGTAATTCCCACTTTCGATAAGAGCAAACTTCTTTTATCGTCTTTTCAACAATTTTTCGTTCTTCATCCCCCAAAATCACAGGAGTTTGTCTCATCTTCTTAGTTTGCTCCGCATATAACTCCTGATTGGGTTTTACAAATTCCGTTTCGTATTTATTATGTTTCCTATCTACCGAACTACGTTCATCACCATGCAGCCATTGACCATAACAGGTAAAAGTGATCAAATAGGCAAGTGGAGGATTTATAGGCGACATGTCATTATTAACGAAAACACTTGCATATACTTTATTGACTCTAAAACACTTGCTTACGCTAATTCTAAAACACTTGCTTACGCTTCGTGCTCTGATTGAAACGCTTACAGTGTGTTTTGATTTTTTATTCCATCCCTTTCAACAATTCTCTTAACTCTCCCGCCGCGACGTCTAAATCGTCGTTCACGATATGATGCGCGTAACGTTCCGCTAATTCTAATTCCCGCGACGCCTGTTGCAACCGTTGTTCGGCAGATTTCTGCGATTCGGTGCCGCGTTTGGCAAGCCGTTCTTTGAGAACGTCCACATTTTTCGGGCGAATGAAAATCATTACAGCGTCGGGATATTGCCGTTGTACGGACAAACCGCCCTGCACGTCGATTTCCAACACAACCCATTTTCCGGCGGCGCAACGCGATTCAAGTTCGCTTCGTAACGTTCCGTACCAATGACCGCCGCGAAATACTTCAAAACATTCGAGAAACTCGCCGTTTTCCCGTCGCCGATGAAATTCTTCCGGCGAAAGAAAATGATATTCGACGCCGTTTCTTTCGTTCGGTCGCGGTGGACGCGTTGTTGCCGAAACGCTCAATTCCAACGGCAATTCCGCCGTTTGGAACACTTTCTTCAACAGCGTTCCTTTTCCCACGCCCGACGGTCCCGAAACGACAATAATTCGTCCGTTGGTTTTCAATCGTTGCTGTTCCGACAGCTCATTCGACATTTTGCACCATCTCGCGAATACGTTCAATGACGATTTTTAGTTCTACAACAAATTTCGTAATCTCCGCGTCGTTTGCTTTCGAGCCGATTGTGTTGACTTCGCGGAACATCTCTTGCGTCAAAAAATCCAACCGTCGTCCGCAACCGTCTTTTGAATTTTCTCCCCGCAATACCGCGTCGAATTGAGTCGTATGACTTTTAAAACGCACGATTTCTTCGGAAATATCCGACCGATCTACGAACAAAGCTACTTCGCGAATCAAATCGGCAGGATCGAGCGGGAATTTTTGTTCCGTCATAATTTTACCAATCCGCTCGTTCAGACGCAGCCGGAATTGTTCCGACACTTCCGGCGCTCGAAAAGTAACCTTGTCGATCAGTTCTATCAAAAGTCGACTGTTTTCACAAAGGTCGGCAATCATCGACGCGCCTTCGTTTTGCCGCATCGTTTGCAGTTCGACCAACGCTTTTTTAACCGCCGTTTCCACCGCAGGACGCACAAGATTCGTTTTATTGTCGGACGGAATGGATTCTTTCGTCACTCCGGGCAACGTCAAAAGTTGAGCGGGCGAAACCAAGTCGTCCAAACCGAGTTTAGCGTTCAATCGACGGAGTTGTTGCAGATAATGCGTCAGAAGCGGTTCGTTAATTTCGTAATCCGCCGCGTCGTCTTCCCGCAAAATCCGCACGTTCATCGTCACAGTTCCGCGACGTAATATTTCCCGTACTAAATTTTCAATCGCCGGTTCCAGCGCACTATAACCGTCCGTTGTCCGCAAAGAAAATTTCAGATAACGGTTATTGACGGTTTTAATTTCGGCAAAGATGGAAACTCCGTTTTCCCGCACGGTCGCGCCGCCGAATCCGGTCATGCTCAGCAACAAAGGACACCTCGCCGATTTTCAATTCTCAAGTTTTTTATATCAGAAATTCCTCGAAAGTTTTTCACTATGAAATATTATAAAAATTATCGTAAGTTATTGTTACAATATGATTTATATGACAAAAATTTCATAGTTAAAATCATCGAATTTTGTCTTTCGATTCTCGCACGCGATTTTGAAATACATGGAAATCTATGAATATCTGTATAATTTCATTTTAAAATATTTCGCGGACAGTAAAATTTTTCGAATCACTTCGCCGCGTCGCCGCCGGTTGTATTTGTCGCATCGGTACTTGAAGCGGCTGGAGTCGCTGACGGATTCACCGGAGCCGACGCTGCCGGTTGATTTTTGAACAAACCGCTTTCATGGCTTCGCTGTTTATAAGCGAGTTGAATACCAATGCAAATCAAAAACCAAACGGACGCAAAAACAATGGTAATCCGCATAAACGTATCGCCCGCTTTCGTTCCGAACGCGCTTTGTCCGCCCATTCCGCCGAACGCGCCAGCTAAACCGCCTCCTTTTCCTCGCTGAATCAAAATCAACAGGATCAAAATAAAACAAAGCAAAGAAAGAAATGTGGCAAGTAAAAAACCTATCATGTTTATTTCTCCTATTTTACGCCGTTGATAATTCCCATAAACGCATCAATCTTAAGCGACGCTCCGCCGACTAACGCGCCGTCCACATTTGGTTTAAGAAGAATGTCTTTCGCGTTTTCCGCTTTGACGCTTCCGCCGTACTGAATCCGCACAACATCCGCAACTTCTTTGCCGTAACGTTCCGTGATTAAAGAACGTATGCCGTCATGTACTTCTTCCGCCTGCTCGGGCGTAGCGACTTTTCCGGTTCCAATTGCCCAAACCGGTTCGTAAGCAATCACGACTTTTTTCATCTGTTCAGCGGAAACGTTGGAAAGCGAACCGTCAAACTGGCGGCGAATCACCGCATCGGTTACTCCCGCTTCGCGTTCTGAAAGAAGTTCGCCGACGCAAAGAATCGGCGTCAATCCGGCGTTCAACGCCGCAACGACTTTCTGGTTAATGAGTTCGCTCGATTCGTGCAAAATGTGACGGCGTTCACTGTGACCAAGAATGACATATTTGCAACCAATGTCGAGAAGCATTGCCGTACTGATTTCGCCGGTGAACGCTCCTTCTTTCTCAAAATAAACGTCTTGCGCTCCCAGCCCGATATTTGAACCGGCAATCGCGATTCCAACCGGCTGAACGTAAACCGCCGGAGGACAAACGGCAATATCAATATCTGTTACATTTTTCGCCGCCTCTTTCAAACCTTCCGCCAGCGTCACGCTTTTGGCAAGATTCAGATTCATTTTCCAGTTTCCGGCGATTAAAAGTCGTCTCATTTTTGTTGATTCCTTAATGTTGTAAGTTTATTAAACTTAGTAACTTATGTTATTCCAGAGAAAATTTCCCCACTATTCGCCGAAACAGAAAAACAACTGATACGGCATAAAGAAATATCGGTACGTTTCATTCACATTGCTGAACAGAATATCCAAACTGATTTCAAACAATACCTAAAATATTGATTATATCACAAGATAAGGAATAACGGAAGGGCGGGCGTTGAGACAAAATTAAAGACAATAACAAAAAATGTCTGCCTATAAATTTTTATAGACAGACAAAAAGGCAATTTTTACCCTTCGGATTTTCTAAAAACTTACGCTAATTTACTCGCCAGATTCCGACGTTTTTTCAAGAATGCGGATCCCAAAGCGCCAAAACTTCCCAGCGTCCAGAACAAAATTGTTGCCGGTTCCGGTACCGACGACGAGATTGGGTTATGGGCAACATAGATAAAATCTTGCGCAGGAGTTCCACCGTTGTTTAATTGCACGACAAATACAGCGTATTCCCCTGTAATGGCGCTGTTTCCGACCTGGTAAGTTGTGCGTGCTTGCGCTTCCGACATATTTGCCAACAATGTTGTTGTATATATGTTGTTCGCAAGCGTTTCATTTTTGACAAGCGAATTAACAGTTGCTTGAAAAGCGCCGTAGTCAAACGAACTGAGATTGGCGGCAGTGACAAACGTTTTGTAAAGCCAGGCAACGCCGTTCGTTAACGCCTTACCATGCGAGTTGCTTGTCGTTCCGGCGACGGCGTTGTAATCCAGATGAGCAGTGTACAGTACGTTTGTGTTTACGGTATCGCCTGGATCAACGCAGAACGAAACAAACGTGTTTCCGCCAGTTTTGAGAACATTGTTAGCGTAAGCGCTCAAGTCAATAGGAGTCATTGACGTCAGTTTGCTCTGATCTCCGGACTTTGTGTAAATGAGCTGACGTTGCTGCCCGAAT
This sequence comes from Planctomycetaceae bacterium, assembly GCA_031269105.1. Classification (GTDB taxonomy): domain Bacteria; phylum Planctomycetota; class Planctomycetia; order Pirellulales; family Thermoguttaceae; genus WRMR01. The sequence continues at coordinate 7,292 of JAISZO010000431.1, forward strand.
TGCTGAACAATTCCCGCTAAGTCTGCCCACGCTGCGCCTAACATTGCTGAGGAAATCATTCCTGTCAGCAAAATTAAGGCGAGACTTTTTCTAATCTTCATTTTTCACCTCATTTGTTTTTAAGTTGTTGTTGAACATCAACCTAAAGCGGTAACACTTTAGATTACATTTCATTTTATAAACAAAATGTTTTTTGTAAAGCGCTAATAATAGAAAAAAAAGGAATTTTACACATTTAAAACTAAAGTAAAGAAATGCTATTTCTAATGTTTATTGAGAATTTTAGAAATTACAATGTAATTATACAAACCAATTAAATTACCGCGTCTGCTGTAAGGATTTAACAAAATCCAACGCTGGAACTTCGGTTTTAAAAATGTGTCGATACTTTTGCAGTTTTATCGGGGGATTCAAATCATTTCGTTGATAATTGGTCAAGTGCGAGCGAAAATGGCGCACCCGATGACAAATTTATTGTAGTCCATTATATTATTATTTTCCAAAAAACTTTTATGAAAGTGTTAAAACAATGACTTTAAAAACATCTTTGTCCGTCACTCCAATTACGTCAAAAGGCGGTAGGTCTTGTTCGGAACGGTCAGTTGCACGTCAGCTTGGATTGTCGTTGTCCTTTGTTCGTCATTGGCGTCAACGTGCCGGTCAAGAACGTTTTGACCGCGTGGACAGGACGGATCATCGAAAGACACGAAACAGTACGCATAACCGCACTTCCTTCCGTCAGTACAATCCATGAAATCCTCAAACGCAACGATTGTTTTGATTCCCAACGGCGACTCCGTTATTCTTCGCCGCCGACCGGTTGGTACTTACCGGAAGCCGCCGAAGGCGATGCGGAATTGGATTCGTTTGATTATGTCGAGGATTTGCGGCTGAAAGGTCAACATGGTTTTGTCCAGGTTTTTAATAGAATTTCGTTGCACGGCAAGTTGGTTTGTTCGTATCCGATGAAGCGTATGACTGCGGAAAATACGGCGTCTGCGATGATAAATCATTGGCGGCAATTCGGAACTCCGGCTTATGCTCAATTTGATAACGCGACAGTATTTACCGGTCTGCGTCATGCGGATTGTGTCGGACGGGTAATTCGTTTATGTCTGTCGCTTGATGTGATTCCGGTTTTTGTTCCTCCGCGAGAGATAGGTTTTCAGGCAAACATTGAACGGTATAACGGTCTATGGCAAAAAGGAGTTTGGGAACGGTTTCATTTCAAAAATTATCAGGACGTTGTTAAAAAATCCGAAAGTTATGTCGAGCAATATCGTGATAAAAAACGGACGGCTATTGAATTGACGTTTGAGCGTTATGAAATTCCGAAATCGTGGAAATTTCAAAATGATGATAATTTTCCGTTGCGGGGAAAAATCATTTTTATTCGACGAACAAATAACAAAGGTTGCGTAAATATTTTAGGACACGATTGGGAGATTGATCCTTTATGGACAAACCGCTTACTTCGTGCCGAAGTCAATCTTGAAAAAAAATATCAAATTTTACAGATTACGAAGACGTGAACCAACGGAACAACCGTTAATAAAAACGATCAAATATGCGTTACTGAAATAATCAAATAAACAAAAAAACACCTTGAAAAGTCCGAGCCATTTTGGCGCGCTCGATGACAAATTTAAAGCACATAAGCGAGCCATTTTCGCTCGGACTTGACCGATAACGACATGATTCAGTATTGTATAAACTATCAAAATCATAAAAATATCAAACCTGATATTTGGTTGCCGTTTACTATTTCTGTTGATATCTATTCTGACGTTTCAATAGAACCCCAAAACAATTGGGGAAAAATTGCTAAAAAATGGGTCTCTAAATATTTCTGATTGTAAAATAAATAATATTCCAGAGAGTTTATTTGATGTTTCTCCTATTCCCGGAACATTAGTGATTGATGGTATCAGAAAAGTAGAATACACAATTACCGAACCCAATTCCGATCCCTTTGCGGGACCGATAGGACAAGGAATTAAAGCGAATCGTTATGTTATGATTCGGGCGCTTTTTATCATCGTTGGCGTCGCGATGATTTTGATTTCCATCTGGCTGACGCTGCGAAAGAAAGAAAGAAGCGTGAGGACCATGTTCATTGTCAGAATCTTGATTATTCTTTTGGCGGCGAAGATGAGAAAATTTCCTTGAATTTTTGAGAGTTTTCGCCGGTCGTGTTGAATAATCCCTACTTTTACGCTATTATAAGTAGGCGTTTGATTTTTATTCTAATTTTTAACGACTCGATTTTCTTGCGATTTATGGCGAGGTCTAGTAAAAACATTTTTCGTAAAATTTGAATTTTTTGTCTCTTTGTGCAATGAATAAAAAACTTTGTCTTGTTGCGACCGCTCCGGCGTTGATGTATCTTTTCAATCGCTCGTTGATCCCGGCGTTATTGGCGGACGGCTGGGAAATCACCGGCGTGACTTCCGCCGGTCAGCCGGGTTTTGGAGAAGACGATTATTACGCCAAGTTGCAGCGACTCGGCGTGAAAATGGTTGCGATTCCGATTTCGCGCGATCCGCGTTTGTTTCGCGATTTATGGTGTTTCTTCCGGCTTTGGATTTTCTTTCTTCGGAACCGTTTTGACGTCGTTCACGCATCTCATCCGAAAGCGGTATTGCTGGCGCCGCTCGCCGCATTTTTCGCATGTCATCCGAACCGCGTTATCACGATTCGCGGACGGGTTTACGAAAACGCGGTTGGCTGGAAACGCCGGATTTTTGCGGCTCTTGACCGTCTTTCCTGTTTTCTTTGCCGCCGCGTGATTGTCGTTTCTCATTCGTTGCGCGAGGCGATGCTCAAAGACAATATCGGAACGCCGCAAACATTGACGGTTATCGGAAACGGCGGCAGTCAGGGATGCGACGCGGCGTTCTTCGACAGAAATCTCGTACCGGAAGAAAACGTCAAAAAATTACGAAGGCAATGCGGATTGTCTGAACATGATCGCGTCATTTTATTTGCCGGACGACAAAGAAAAGACAAAGGAATTGTCGAACTTGTTCAAGCATTCGTAAACATTTCATCGGATTTCGAATCAAACAATTCTGATCATTCAGACAATCCTCGCAACAACGAACAATGGCGTCTGGCGTTGGTCGGACATGAAGAATCGGCAAGCGACGTCGGAGAAACAACCCGCGAAACGATTCGGAATCATCCGCATATTCATACGTTAGATTGGCTTTCCGACTTACGGACTGCCTACAAAATGGCGGATATTTTTGTTCTTCCGACATGGCGGGAAGGTTTTCCGAACACGGTACTGGAAGCGTCGGCGATGCGTCTTCCGGTTGTAACAACAACGGCAATCGGCGCGGTGGATTCGGTTATCGACGGCAAAACCGGATTTCTAGCGCCGATCAATAACGCGGAACAACTCGCCGAAAAAATTCGCTTACTCATAAACTCGCCGACGCTTCGCGACGAAATGGGAAACGCCGGCAGAAACCGCGTTTTACAAGATTTTTCGCCGAAAATCATTCGCCGGAAAATTTTAGAATTATACGGTACTATGACAAAATAAGTTAAGATTTTAGAAATGCTTGAGAAAGAAACGCATTTTAACGTTATCTCGTAACAGCGGGACATTGACAAAATTGTATTTTCCAATGATAATAAAAATTTCACAAAATCAAAAATTTGAACACAAGTTAGAGTTTAGGAAGTTTGGAGAAAATTATGTCCTCTGACGAATTGAGACAAGTGACCATTTTCGACACCACGTTGCGCGATGGCGAGCAGTCGCCCGGAGCAAGCATGAATCTTGCCGAAAAACTAGAGGTGGCGCAAGCTCTTGTGGAACTTGGAGTTGACGTGATTGAAGCCGGTTTTCCTATTTCTTCGCCCGGGGATTTTGAGGCGGTGCAAAAAGTGGCGGAAATTGTGCGAAATGTTGAAGTTTGCGGTTTGGCACGCAGTCGCAAAGAAGATATTGTCGCCGCGTGGGAAGCGCTGAAACATGCGGAACAGCCGCGAATCCATATTTTTCTTGCGACCAGTCCGATTCATCGGGAACACAAATTGCGAAAATCGCCCGAGCAACTTCTCGAAATGGCGATTGAAACGGTCGCTTTTGCCAAAACGTTGACTCCGAAAGTCGAATTTTCGCCGGAAGACGCTTCGCGTACAGAAATTGATTTTTTGTGTAAAATCGTGGAGGCGGTGATTCGCGCCGGCGCGACTTCAGTTAATATTCCCGATACGGTCGGTTACGCTACGCCGCCGGAAATGTCTGAGCGGATCAAATCGCTTATCATGCGCGTTCCGAACATCGATAAAACCGTGTTAAGCGTTCATTGTCATAACGATCTTGGCATGGCGACCGCGAATAGTTTGGCGGCGGTCATGGCTGGCGCGGGACAAATTGAATGTACTATTAATGGTTTGGGAGAGCGAGCCGGAAATTGCGCGTTGGAAGAAGTTGTGATGGCAATGAAAACTCGTTCCGACCAATTCAAAACTCGTACTAATATTATCACAAATCGTTTGGCGCCGGTGAGTCGTTTGGTTTCGACCATTACCGGACTTCGCGTGCCGCGCAACAAAGCAATCGTTGGTCAAAACGCATTCGCGCATGAGTCGGGCGTTCATCAGGACGGCATGTTGAAAAACCGTTCTACTTATGAAATTATGACGCCGGAAGACGTCGGTTTCCAGAAAAGCGATCTGGTGTTGGGAAAACATAGCGGACGCGCGGCGTTGATTGATCGCGTGCGTTCGCTCGGACACGAACTGACGCCGGAACAAGTGGACGTCGTGTTTGCCGAGTTTAAGCGGCTTGCCGACCGTAAAAAAGAAGTTTACGACGCGGACATTGTTGCGATTATTGAACAGCGAGTGCAGCAAAAAACGACGATGACTTGGGAATTTGTTTCGTATGAATTGACGTGCAAAACGGGACAAACGCCGAACTTGACGCTAACGCTCAAACGCGGCGATGAAATGTTCCGACAATTCATTTCGGCGGCGGACGGTCCGTTCGACGCTCCGTTTGACGGTCCGGTTGACGCGATGTTTCTTGCGGTTTGTAAACTGACGAACATAAAGATGCAATGTTTAGAATATACCATTCGTAGCGTCACGGACGGTTCCGACGCGCAAGGGGAAGTATCGGTTTACGTGGACAACAGCGGACGCCGCGAGCGCGGTCAAGGAGTTTCCACCGACGTCTTCGAGGCAAGCGCAATCGCTTTTGTCAATGCGGTAAATCGGATTTTGACGTAATTTTTTATGAATACTGTGTTTTGGGATTGTTTTTGCTTTTATTGACAAGTTTGCAGGAAAAATTTGATGTCTATTGAACAATACACAGAATCGCTTGTATTACGCGAAATGCAATGTTCTATCGGTGAAAATTCGTTTGGATATGTTTTTCCGCAAGGTGATGTGAAACAAGTTGCCAAATTGGAAAAACTCCTCCAAAAAGCAGGCGGAAAACCTCCCCTATGCGCTCTGACGGATTATACGCAAGGAGGAAACGGAAAAGCAAAACCGGAATATATTATTACGTTCAACAAAAATCAAAAAACAATTATTGTTATAGAATGTAAAAAAACAATAGCAAAACATGTTTCTGAAAACTTTGAACATCCTAAAGATTATGCGGTTGACGGAGCGTTGTATTACGCAAAGTTTCTGAAAGAAGAATATCATGTTATTGCTATTGGCGTTTCCGGCGTAAAAAAGGACAATCTCAAGGTCGGCGCGTATCATTGGCAAAAGGGACAAGATGAGTTTGTGGAATTAAAAAAAGTTCGCGACATTCTTTACGAACCGGAAAATTATATCAGGATTACAAGAGGCGACGCCGTCAGAAAATCTATTTCGATGGAAGAAATACAAGAACTTGCCCTTGAAATGCATGAATCATTACGCACTCTTGCCGTAACCGAAAGGGAAAAACCCGTTTTTATTGCGGGAATTTTAATTGCTTTGAAAGACGAAGATTTTGTCAAAGAGTATATTAATCTTATTCCTTTTCCTTCTTTGCTTAATCGTTTGCAATATGCTATAAGCCATGTACTGGAAAACAGCGACATTCGAAAGGATAAAATAAAAGATATAAAAAGCAATTTTGACCGTATTGGTAGAATTGAAAAACTTAAAAAAATTCCGCTTGGACACTATAATTCACTTAGTTGGTATATTGAAGAACTGGAAAAGAAAATAAAGCCCATGATGGATTATGCAGACAATACCATTGATGCTTTAGGTATTTTTTATCACGAATTTGTAAAGTATTCTGGCGGAGATGGAAGCGGATTGGGAATTGTTTTGACTCCGCAGCATTTAACAGAATTTATGTGCGATTTAGCGGAAATCAATAAAAACAGTAAAATTGTTGATATTTGTTGCGGTTCAGGTACGTTCCTTGTTACCGCTATGAGTAAAATGTTTAAAAACGCAAACGACAAAGATATTCGGAAAATACGCAACAATTCTTTATTCGGCGTGGAAAGCGACGACAATATTTATACGCTTGCTATAGCAAATATGATAGTACGCGGCGACGGTAAGTCAAATATTATTTTCGGCGATTGTTTTAATTCAGAAATAAAAAAGGAATTAAAAAACAAAAATATTGACGTCGGTTTGATTAATCCCCCTTACTCCCAAGATGTAACGGAATTAGAGTTTGTTGAAAACATGCTTGACATTTTAGCAACCGGAGGAACGGGAGTCGTTGTTGTTCCCATGTCATGCGCTATTGGAACCAAATTTAAGGAAACGCGTGAACGGTTATTTAAAAAACACACATTGAAAGCGGTTTTTTCTATGCCGGACGATATCTTTTACTCCAATAATGCAAGTACAAATGTATGCGTTATGGTTTGGGAAGCCCATAAACCGCACGATTCCACACAAAACTCGTTCTTTGGTTATTACAAAGACGACGGTTTTGTGAAAGCCAAAAAACTTGGACGTATTGACAAATTCAATAAATGGAAAACTATTGAAGAAGAATGGCTTCACATCTACCGTGAACGGGAAACGAAAGAGGGAATGAGCGCAAAAAAATCTGTTACGTGGAAAGACGAATGGCTCTGTGAAGCATATATGGAAACCGATTATTCAAAATTGACTCGGGCAGATTTTGAAAAAACAGTCCGTGATTATCTTGCGTTTTTAGTGCGTACGCAACAAACTGATTTAGTCGATAAATTTCCAATACAAGAAACTATCCCCTTGTTTGATATGCATCAATGGAAAACGTTTAATTTAGTGAAATTATTTGCAGATGAAAATGACAAAAATATTGTTAGAGGGCGGAGATTGAAATCTGAAGACAGAGAAAGCGGTAATGTAAAGTATTTTTCAGCATCTGAAGTAAATAACGGTATGACAGATTCTATATCTAATCCATTGTTCATTGAGAATGATGCTCTGATTTATACGATATTTGGCGATTGTTTTTTTGTTGAAGGAGAATTTACTACCAGCGACGACGTCAATATATTCAAACATTCAAAACTCAACAAATATAACGGATTGTTTATTGCGACTGTCATAAATCAGAACAAATACCGTTATAGATTTGGAAGAAAAGCTTTTCTAAATAAATTTGAAAATGAAACCGTAAAAATCCCTGTTGATGAATCAGGAAAACCTGATTGGCAATTTATGGAAAAATACATTAAAACGCTACAATATAGCAATAAGATTTAAGAAGAAAATAGAACCCGATCGGTATGATAGAGAATCTTACATAAATACATTGCCATATTCAGATATGACCCTGATATTTAATTACGTCAGATTCGAGGCAAGCGCAATCGCTTTTGTCAATGCGGTGAATCGGATTTTGACGTAAATGAAACTTTTTCCTTTCATATTTTTTTACATTAATTATTTTTTTACTTCTTATGGAAACAATACGGCAACAACTCATTACGGATTTATCCGGCGCGAAAACGCCGCAAGACGTCGAAAACGCGCGAGTGAAATATCTCGGACGTAAAGGATTGATTACGCTGGCGGCGAAAGAAACCGATTTCAGCAAGCTGACCGCCGAAGAAAAAAAATCGTTCGGCTCGCGGCTCAACGAATTGAAAAATTTTGCGGCGGAGCAACTCGCGGCGGCCGCCGAATCCGCGAAACAATTCGGCGCGGCGGTCGGCGGAACGCGGAAACTCGATTTGACTGTACCGGGGTTGAGCCGACGGCTCGGCGCGTTGCATCCGATTACGACAACGTTGGTTGAATTGCATCAAATTTTTCAAGGAATGGGATTTATGGTACTGCAAGGTCCCGATATTGAAACGGAATATTACAATTTCGAGTCGCTCAATATTCCAAACGACCATCCGGCGCGCGATATGCAGGACACGTTTTGGCTAACCAACGGCATGGTGATGAAAACGCACACGTCGGCAAATCAAGTGCGTGCGTTGGAACGGTTCGGCGCGCCGATCCGCGCGATCTTTCCCGGCAGATGTTTTCGTTATGAAGCTATGGACGCAAGTCATGAAAACACGTTTTATCAGTGCGAAGGACTTGTTGTGGATAAAAATATTTCCGTCGCCAATCTCATTGCGGTGATGAAAACGCTGCTTGGCGAGGTGTTCCATCGCGAAGTCAAAGTGCGGTTGCGCCCCGGGTTTTTTCCGTTTGTCGAGCCGGGATTTGAACTTGATCTCAACTGTTTGATTTGCGGCGGAACAGGTTGTCCGACCTGCAAAGAGAGCGGTTGGATTGAACTGATTCCGTGCGGTTTAATTCATCCGCGCGTGTTGGAGTACGGCAAAATTGACCCGAATGAATACAGCGGTTTCGCATTCGGACTTGGACTGACGCGGCTTGCCATGATGAAATACGGCGTCCGCGATATCCGTTTGTTCAATTCGGGCGACGTGCGTTTTTATGAACAATTTGTTGCCGTGATGTGATGAAATATTTTTCAAGGCGTATTTCTCGCTTGAACGACAAGATTAATAGAACACGATTTATATACGGTAAAAGTTCTGTTAATCTTGTTGATGAATTTTTTGATTTTATGACAACAATAGAAAATCTCTAAAACATCTTTTTCAGCGCTCGAAATTATTCATAAATTTCATCTTGTTTTGGCGTCTTTTTGCATGCTTTGTGTTTTTACCGTTTTCATTGTTGTATTTTGTCAATATTTCAACATTTTGAATTTTGAAGGTTGACAAAAGATAATTCCCAAATAGACCAAATCCTACAATCAGTAAAAACCGCTTTTCTTATTTTTTCAACTGGACTTGGTAAATAAATAAGTTTGAAATTTCAATCTAGTACCCGACCAGCCCTAAAATTGCGGATAAAGTCGTTTAAGTTTGATTCTCGCGTCTTCCGTGGTGAATTGCCAATCGACCCCCTTGTCGGAATCGTTACGGGAATCCTGCCACGCTTTCACCTCGCGACGGTACGTTTCACTATCGCCGATCCGTCGATTCAAACATT
>JAISZO010000123.1 GCA_031269105.1 Planctomycetaceae bacterium
ATATTTGTTGCGAGAACTTCGTTCCACTTCGCTATCCGATAAAGTTAGGTGGAGCAGGGAGGTCGTCCTTGACAAAATTTTAGAAAAATCTATTATTCGTATTATAAGGTTTTATGAAACTTTGTAAAGAACTGTGTCGTTAGCGAAATGAGTATAGCAACACTGATACCTAACCTGTCGTCTGAAAACTAGAGCGGGTGCGAGGTATGCACTAGAGAATATGCGCGACCGGCGCAAAATTCCTCTCCGCTGGAGAGGAATGTCATAAAGTCGTTTCGTTCGCACTGTTTATTTCCGTTTTCCGTTCACGGCTGTCAATCATTCCCGCCATCAAGAGCGGAGAACTTTCAAAAACAGATTCGGTTGCAACGTTACGATTCTTTTTTCTCTTCTTTATTTTTCGTTTCCGATGGCGAGAGCGTGGCGAGCGTTTCGGGGATATCCACGCCGCCGATTTCTTTCATCACTTGCATCATCGGCGGTAACGTTTTCGCCATATTATGCAACCAATTTGACGTTGCGGTCGCGTTTGCGCCGTTCTGACCGCCGCCGTCCCAAACGACAATTTTGTCGAACTTGATATTGGAAATCGCTTTCGCCGACGCGGCGACAAGATTATCAAAGTGTTCCAGCAACAGCAATTGAAAAGCGTCTTTTGCAGTACCGCACGCTTCGATAATTTGCTGCAACCCTTCGCCTTTTTTCGCAAGAATTTCGTACTGACCGCGCGCTTCCGCTTCGAGCTTGACAAAAATCGCTTTCGCGTCGCCCTCCGCTTCAATCCGACGTTGTTCCGCAACCGCTTCCGCCTCGACGATTGTTTGCGCTTTCTGCGCTTTTGCCGGCGCTTCGAGTTCGGCGCGTTTTTGCGCTTCGATCCGCAACGCTTCCGCTTCCGCCGCAATGGCTCTGGCACGATGTTCCGCCGCAAGAACCGCCGCTTCCGCTTCCCGTTTTTTCGTTTCGCCGATCTGATACGCTTCGGCGCGTTTCACTTGCAATTCGGCTTGCGACGCGGCAATCGTTCCCTGCGCACGGTTTTCGCCTTCCACCGCCGTTGCGTTTGCTTCCGCCAACCGCACCCGCATTTCCCGTTCCGCTTCTTTTACTTGCGATTCGCGTTCAAACTGCGCGGATTGTTCGCCGACCGTCTTTTCTTTTTCGAGTTCTGCAAGCCGCACTTCCTGATCGCGGTTCAACTCGGCGACCCGCACCGCTTGTTCGCGTTCCGCCTCGCGGGTTCCGATCATCTTAATTTTATTCGCATTCGCCACCTGAATCGCTTTTTGCTGTTCCGCTTCCGCAACGCGGATTTCGCCCATTTTTTCGTTGTCGGCGACGTCGCCGCGCGCTTTTTGAATCGCTTCCGACGCCGCTTTTTGTCCGATTGCTTCAATATATCCCGATTCGTCCGTGATGTCGGTGATATTCACGTTGATCAGAATCAAACCGATTTTGCGAAGTTCCGGGTCGAGCGACATTTGAATATTATTAAGAAAGGAGTCGCGGTCGCGGTTAATTTCTTCAATTTGCATCGATGCGATCACCTGCCGCAATTGCCCGAAAATAATATCTTCCGCTTGTTTGGCGACGTCGTGTTTCGGAAGTCCCAAAAGACGAATCGCCGCGTTTTGCATCAGTTCTTCGGTCGTGCCGATAGCGACGGTAAACACGCTCGGCACGTTGACACGGATATTTTCAATCGAAAGCGCGCCGCGAAGCGGAATCTCGATTTGCATAGGTTCGAGACTCAGAAAAGCGTAATCCTGTACAATCGGCTTGATGAACCGTGCGCCGCCGTGAATACACAACGCTGATTGTCCTTGTCCGCTGCTTCCGAAAATCACCATAATCCGGTTACTGGGACAGCGTTTATAATACTTGACGAACACAAACAGCGCAATCGCAAGAAAAAACAAGAAGGCAATCACCCCGAAAAGCATAAACATTGCGGGAGACGTCTCCATATCCGCCAGTAAAACTGGAAAACTCGTCATTTTTCATATCCTCTCTTTAACAGCTTTTTACTTAAAAACACGAAATCGTGTCTGTTAATTTTTCTGCATTTTACTCAAATTTAACTTAAAATGCAAAGAGATAAAAGAAAAAAGAGAAAAATACTCATAATTTCCTCATGTTTGTGTCTCCATATCCTCAAATACCCTATTGACTTCATTATTAATGAGAATAAAATAATAAAATATCGATAAATGAATATCAAAAGAGGAAAGTTTTTCTTTTTCCGCTGATAAAATAAATTTTTATCGATAAAACCAAAACAAAAGTCGGTAATTTGTGGAAATTTTGTTCGTATAAATTTCAGTATCGATAAAAAACTATTATTATCAACTATGTTTTCTCGTAAGCGCGGTTTAAAAATTTCAAAAATATGTCACAAGGAGTTGTAAAAATGACTACGGAAAACGCACCGATACCAGAGCGAAACGCAAAACAATATCCGCATGTCGCCGACATTGAAACGTTGGTACAGTTGATTCGTCGGGTGCGGCAATCGCAGAAAATTTATGAAAACTATTCGCAAGAAGAAGTGGATAAAATTTTCAAAGCCGCCGCGATGGCCGCCGCGTCGCAGCGGATTCCTCTCTCCAAACTTGCGGTTGAAGAGACCGGAATGGGAATTGTCGAGGACAAAGTGATTAAAAATCATTTCGCGTCCGAGTACATTTACAATAAATTCAAAGACGCGAAAACCTGCGGCGTAATCGACAACGAACCGGAATACGGAATCAAAAAAATCGCCGAACCGGTCGGAATTGTCGCGGGCGTTGTGCCGACCACAAATCCGACTTCGACGACAATTTTTAAGGCGTTGCTTGCTCTGAAAACGCGAAACGGCATCATCTTTTCACCGCATCCGCGCGCGAAACGAAGTACGGTCATGGCGGCGGAAATCGTGCTGGAAGCCGCCGTAGAAGCCGGCGCGCCGGAAGGAATTATCGGCTGGATCGACGAGCCGACGGTGGAAATGTCGCGTCATTTGATGATGCACCCCGATATTGATTTGATTCTCGCGACCGGCGGACCGGGAATGGTGTCGGCGGCGTATTCTTCGGGCAAGCCGGCAATCGGAGTCGGCGCGGGAAACACGCCGGCAATCATCGATGAAACTGCAAGTATCCGCATGGCGGTCAATTCGATTTTGTTGAGCAAAACGTTTGACAACGGCATGATTTGCGCATCGGAACAATCGGTCATTGTTGTGAAAGATGTTTACGACGCGGTAAAAGCCGAATTTAACTTGCGCGGCGCATATTTTGCCGACGAGGAAGAAAAAGAACTGCTTCGCAAATACATGTTCAAAGACGGCAAACTGAACGCGGAAATCGTCGGACAATCCGCTTACAAAATTGCGAAAAACGCAGGTTTTGACGTGCGGGAAGAAACCAAAGTGTTGATCGGAGAAATCGCGGACGTCGGATACGGCGAGCCGCTTAGTTTTGAAAAATTATCGCCCGTGCTTGGCATGTACCGCGTCGCGGATTTTCAAGAAGCGTGCGTCAAAGCGGAATCGCTTATTGAATTTGCCGGAATGGGACACACCGCCGTTTTATACACTAATCCGCTCAATATTGACCGAATTGATTATTACGGCAAACTGGCGTCGACCGGAAGAGTTCTCATCAATCAGCCGTCCAGTCACGGAGCTATCGGCGACATTTATAATTTCCGGCTTGAACCGTCGCTGACGCTCGGCTGCGGAAGTTGGGGCGGTAACAGCGTTTCGGAAAACGTCGGCGTTAAACATTTGATCAACACCAAAGTCATTTCAGAACGGAGAGAAAATATGTTGTGGTTTCGCGTTCCGCCGAAAGTTTATTTCAAATCGGGTTGCCTTCCGGTCGCGTTGTCCGATCTTGCCGGAAGTAAACGGGCGTTCCTTGTTACCGACGAACCGCTCTTCAATCTCGGCGTTGCCGATCAAGTCGCGAACATTTTACACGAATTGCAAATAGAAACGGAAGTGTTTTTTGAAGTCAAACCCGATCCCGATTTAACGACGATTCGCAAGGGTTGCGAGCGACTGAAGTCGTTTCACCCCGACGTGATTATCGCGGTCGGCGGCGGAAGTCCGATGGACGCGGCGAAAATCATGTGGCTGTTGTACGAACATCCTGAAGTCGAATTTGACGATCTCGCGCTTCGTTTCATGGATATCCGCAAACGCGTGTATCAATTTCCGAAACTCGGCGTCAAAGCGAAGATGGTTGCTATTCCAACGACGTCCGGCACCGGCAGCGAAGTCACGCCGTTTGCGGTGGTAACGGACGACCAAACCGGACGTAAATATCCGATTGCCGATTATGAACTGACTCCGCATATGGCGATTGTCGACGCCGATTTCGTTCTGTCAATGCCGAAACGTCTAACCGCGTATTCCGGTTTCGACGCGATTGTTCATTCGTTGGAAGCGATGGTTTCCGTGACGGCAACCGATTATACGATTGCGTTCTCGCTGGAATCGATTCGCGTGTTGAAAAAATATTTGGTTGCCGCGTATGAAGAAGGCGAGCGAAACATCCGCGCCCGTGAAAAAGTGCATCACGCCGCAACGATGGCGGGAATGGCGTTTGCCAATGCGTTTCTCGGATTGTGTCATTCCATGGCGCATACGCTTGGCGCGGAATATCATGTTCCGCACGGATTGGCGAATGCGCTTTTGCTTGAGGAAGTCATGCGGTTTAACGCGACCGACGCGCCGCGCAAACAAGCGGCGTTTCCGCAGTACGAATATCCCGAAGCGAAACAGCGTTACGCCCGAATCGCAAGGTATCTCGGTATGAGCGGTACGGATGAAGAACTCGTGGAACAACTGATTGCGTCGCTTCGCGATCTGAAACGGAAACTTGACATTCCCTCTTCGATTCGTGAAATGGGCGGCATTGAAGAACGGCAGTTTCTCGCCAACGTTGACCGGTTAGCGGAATCGGCATTCGACGATCAATGCACCGGCAGCAACCCTCGCTATCCGCTTATCGGCGAAATCAAACAACTTTATCTCAACGCGTATTACGGAAACGCAGAACGTAAAGTGTAGCGTAACGCTTTCCGGCGGTTTCACAGTCGGTTACGCATGATTTCGTTTCTGCGGGACAGATGCGAGCGCACGCGTCAAATTTGGAGAACCGCCCGCCAACGCGCCGATTGACGGGGCGTTTTGCGGTAGCCGGTTTTCAGGAATCTGTATTGCGTCAAGATTAAGCCTGAAGAAAGGAGTTAAAGAATGTTATAAGTCATTACATTGAAAACCTTTCGTGAGTACCTTGCAGGACGCGCCCGCCCGGTAAGGTCTGACCAACCGCCGGAAGCAAGTTTTGCGTGGGGATATAGAGTAATCATCACTGCGAAGCGTAAACAGCGAGTTCGAAAGCCTCAGCATTGAGCCACGAAATACTGTAATCGTCGGAGATTTTGCTTGTTACAGAAAGCGGAACAACATTGCTCGTACTATAAAGGTCTGGTACAGCAGTCTGACCGGAGTCTTGGGAATGAGTGCAAACAGACAATTGAGGTCTCACAGGAACTTGGGAGAGCCGGACACTTCCATGTAAATCCCGTAGGATATGGGTGAATAATCCGGTCGTATTCTCATATGCGGGAATATGACGCGAAGATAACGC
>JAISZO010000132.1 GCA_031269105.1 Planctomycetaceae bacterium
TCAAATTGGCGAAAATTCGGGTTACGTTTCAAAATAGCAGCCCGAAGCGTCGGCGACGATTTGTCAGATTTCAGGGAACAGGTACCAGTGTTGATTTTCAACACGTGAAAGTACGGCAAGCCAACGCTGGCTCCTGTAATCTAGAACCTGCAACCTAAAACAAAATTCCCCTCCTGTGCAAAAGTATCTCCCCATCTTTTATAAAGTTTGGCAGGCGTTTTTTGAGGAGTGCGCAGTTTTGCGATTTGGTTCAGGTTCCGGCGTTGCGTCGCGCTGCAAACGCCGCGAAGCGAGTTAAAAACTAAAAGTTTCGCAAGCGGAATGCGTCGCTCCGGCGGCAATGGCGGGATTGTGTTGTTCAGCAAACCGATCCTCGTAAGATAACGTTTCTCGTGTCGCTTGTCCGAAATGTTTGTGGGAATGGACTACGAGTTTATAGGAATGGCAGGTTAGGTTTGCGGGAATGACAGGCGGGGAATCTTAACAAATTTCCCCCCGCCAGAAAAGAGCGGTTTGGGGGATTTCCGCAATTGGAAAAAAAGATGGGGAGATACTTTTGCCGGTGGAGGGGTGGCAGACGGCGCAGCCGGATGACGGGGCGGTTGATTCATCCTTTCAGGACGATTCAATAAAAAATGATATACTCATCATACTTGAAATTTCGGTTTTTGAACACGGAGCGCACAGAATACACAGAAAAAATACGATAAAAATTCCGTATTGTTTCGTGATTTCTGTATTAAATATAATAAAAACAAAAACTGAATTTTAAAATAAGAAATGTACGCCAAAGAGTTACTAATAATTATTCAAATTTTACTAAGGATCATTCAAATGAAAAAAATTATTTCAACGCTTTTAATTTTACTTGCAAGCCCTTTATTTATCGTTGGCTGCAACGGCAATAAAGGAGCGAAAGTTGTTCCGGTTGGCGGAACAATTACGCAAAACGGGAAACCGCTCAATGACGTCCGAATTGAGTTTAGCAAAATCAATACTGGCGCTATGTCGTTTGCGGAAACCGACGCGGAAGGAAAATTTACTCTAACGCATACGCATGGAAAATCCGGTGCGGAGCCGGGCAAATACCGCGTTTCCGTATTTCAGAAAGGAAAAGCGATTCCGTTACCTGCGGGAACAAAACCGGAAGACGTTCCCGAAGAACGCCGAAATCAGACGTCGCCGGATATTCCAATCACCAA
Organism: Planctomycetaceae bacterium; assembly: GCA_031269105.1. Lineage (GTDB taxonomy): Bacteria > Planctomycetota > Planctomycetia > Pirellulales > Thermoguttaceae > WRMR01. The sequence goes on from JAISZO010000132.1 coordinate 1,203, forward strand.
TTCCGATAAAAGTCCGATTGAAATCGAAATCACCGAAAAAGGCGATAGTAATATTGTCATTGATTTGAAATAAAACGAAAAAAATGTTCTTCATCTTTATTTTCCATGAGCGAAATTTTTATGAAGCGGGTTTTTGGAAGTCGCCTAAAACTTCACGTTCCGCGACGATTTCCATACCAAAGAATTTGCATTCGCGGACAATAAACATATTTTTTTTCTTCGGCATAAGGACGCAGCCACTTTTCTTTTGCCGAAATTTCTTCCGCCGTTATTGCCTGCGGCATAAGAAAAACGCGGTTTTTATTTACATGAGAAAGTTGTTGTAAAAAAAATTCGATTTCCGGCAAATCGTTTTCCGCGTCCGCGACAAATTTTAATTGATAAGAATACGAATCGATGAGTTTTTGCGTGATCGAAATCCTTTGCCGATTTTGTTCGTGCCGACAAAGGATTTTTTCTCCGACAGAAATATCCGGCGTGGAATTGGAAAGTTTCGGACTGATTGACGTCAGATGAGATCGCACCGGCAAATCAATCGTGCCGGACGTTTCTATTGTGATGATCAATCCTAAACGCTCTAATTTTTGCGTTAATTCCGTTGTTTCGCGAAACAACATCGGCTCGCCGCCGGTAACGACAACGTGCGGTTGTTTGAGCGAAATCACTCGTTGGACAACTTGATCCGCCGTCAGATTTTCGCCTTCTTCGCAATTCCACGAAGCGTACGGCGTGTCACAATACCGGCAATGCAAACGACATCCGCCGACCCGCACAAACGCGCTCGGCTCGCCCGTCCAAAGTCCTTCTCCCTGCTTCGACGCAAAAATTTCAACGATTCGCATGAGAAGTGATTTCAAAAATCGCAGTTTCCGGGAGTTCGCGGATATGGAATGACGTCGCGGATGTTTGCCATACCGGTTACGAATTGCACGGCGCGTTCCAGTCCCAAGCCGAAACCGGAATGCGGGACGGTTCCGTAACGCCGCAAATCAACGTACCACCAATAATTTTCCTCGTTCAGTCCTTGTTCCCGCATTCGTAATTGCAGCACGTCAAGTCGCTCCTCGCGCTGGCTGCCGCCGATGATTTCGCCGACTTTCGGCACGAGAACGTCCATAGCCCGCACCGTTTTTTCGTCGTCGTTGACTTTCATATAAAACGGCTTGAGCGTGCGCGGATAATCATACAAAACGACCGGCGAATGAAAATGTTGTTCGACCAAAAAACGTTCATGTTCGCTTTGCAAATCGCATCCCCACGAAACCGGATACTCGAATTTCCGACCGGATTTCCGCAAAATTTCAATCGCGTCCGTGTAAGGAATCCGCATAAAACGGCTTTCGCAGATATGCGCGAGCGTTTCGAGAATCGTTTTGTCGATATGCGTATTAAAAAACGTCATATCTTCGGGACATTGTTCAAGAACGTCGCGAAAAATCCGTTTGAGAAACCGTTCCGCGAGTTCCATATTGTCGGCAAGTTCAAAAAACGCGGCTTCCGGCTCGACCATCCAGAATTCCGCAAGATGCCGGGCGGTGTTCGAGTTTTCGGCGCGGAATGTTGGACCAAACGTATAAATTCGTCCCAATCCGCAGGCATAAGTTTCTCCTTCGAGTTGTCCGCTTACCGTCAAATAAGAACGTTTGGCGAAAAAGTCGCGGGAGTCGTCGATTTTTCCGTCGGGTGTTCGCGGCGGATTATCGAAATCGAGCGTCGAAACGCGGAACATTTCGCCCGCTCCTTCGCAGTCGCTGGCGGTAATCAGCGGCGTATGGACGTACAAAAAGCCCTCTTCCTGAAAAAATTTGTGAATTGAAAAACTGATCTGATTTCGCACGCGGGCGACGGCGCCAAACGTATTGGTTCGCGGTCGAAGATGAGCGATTGTCCGCAAAAATTCGAGCGAATGACGTTTTTTTTGGAGCGGATACGTTTCCGGCTCGGCGGTTCCGAGAATCTCCACTTGCGACGCTTCGATTTCGGTCGCTTGCCCTTGCCCCGGCGATTCTTTAACGAGTCCGACAACGGCGATACTGCAACCGCTTGTCAATTGCCGCGCCGCCGATTCGTAATTTTTCAGCGTGTTCGGAGCGATAATTTGAATGTTGCCGAAACAGGAACCGTCGTTCAGTTCGATAAAACTGAATCCCGCTTTAGAGTCGCGTCGCGTTCGCACCCAACCGCGTAACAACACGGTTTTTCCGATATTTTCCGCCTGACGCGCCTCGCGCACCGAAAGAACATTATTCATAGTTAAAAATTGAAAAGTAAAAGATAAAACGACTTTAGTTTCTTACGACGCCCTCTCAAAACTCCCTTTTTACCGCAAAGTCGCGAAAAATCCGCAAAGTTACTCGAAAAAAGTTGTAAGCGACTGCGCCTCAAATAAGTTTTTGAAAATTGGCATTGTGTTTTTATTGCCTAAAAGTTTCTTTGAGCGGTTATTATACAAGCGAAACGCGAAAAGGTAAAGAACAAAGACGACAAAGAACCAAGTCAATCGCGGCGACTGTATTTTTTCGGCGGTAAGTGAATTTTGCGAGGGTCGTGTTCGCGGGAACGAAACACCCGCATTCGGGACGCCATTTTTCACTTTTCGTTTTTAACTTTTAACTTCAATCAACCACCCCGTCGGTCGGCTGCGCCGACGGGCGCCCCTCCAATGGAGGGGAATTTTATGCGTGGTTTGGCATCCGTAGGAGTCAAAAGTATCTCTCCATCTTTTATAAAGTTTGGCAGGATTTTTTGAGGAGCTCGCGAAGTTTTGCGATTTGGTTCAGGTCGTTGCCCATGGAATCCAGGTAGTCAAGGACTTGGAGTAAGTCTTTAACCGGCTTTTTTGTATTAAAAAATCCGGAATTGGTATTGTAGGAAAACACAAAACCATGTTACGCTTCCGTTTTTGGGCATAGCAAACCTTATTAATGGAGCACGTAACATGGAAGTGAAGTTACATTATCGCACGGATTTGACGGACAAGCAATGGCAAATCATCAAAAAATTCATCCCGGGGCAAAAGCAGGGACCGAAACAAATTTGTCGGCGGTGGATCATCAACGCCATCCGTTATTTGGTTCGCACCGGACGCCAGTGGCGGAATCTGCCGAAGGATTTTCCAACATGGAAGACTGTTTACAACGTCTTTTGGCATTGGCGAAACGACGGTATTTGGCAAAACATTCATGACGCCTTGAACCGTTTGGTGCGTAAAAACAAGGGAAAAAAGCCGACGCCTTCGGTCGGCGTCATCGACAGTCAGTCGGTGAAGACG
>JAISZO010000136.1 GCA_031269105.1 Planctomycetaceae bacterium
TCAAATTGGCGAAAATTCGGGTTACGTTTCAAAATAGCAGCCCGAAGCGTCGGCGACGATTTGTCAGATTTCAGGGAACAGGTACCAGTGTTGATTTTCAACACGTGAAAGTACGGCAAACCAACGCTGGCTCCTGTAATCTAAAACCTGCAACCTAAAACAAAATTCCCCTCCATTGGAGCAAAAGTATCTCCGCATCTTTTATAAAGTTTGGCAGGCGTTTTTTGAGGAGTGCGAAGTTTGGCGATTTGGTTCAAGTTCCGGCGTTGCGTCGCACTGCAAACGCCGCGAAGCGAGTTAAAAATTAAAAGTTAAAAACTAAAAGTTTCGCAAGCGGAATGCGTCGCTCCGGGATTAAAATAATCATTTGCCCAACTTTTAACTTTCAATGTTCCAAGAAGTTCCCGACGTCCTAAACAAACCAGAAAGCCAAGCGCCGTAGGAGTAAAGAAAATGAAAACGTCTGATAAAATTTTTTTAAGCGTTGCGCGTTTTGCCGTATGCGGTATTGTTATGATTTTGTGTTTCCCAACATTTTTCATGGAAGGAATTTTTGTACCACTTTACGTCTCAAGCAATTCCATGTCGCCGACGCTCATGGGACCGCATTGGGAATTGATTTGTCCCGAATGTCTCGCAACATTTCGCGTTGCCCTACAAAATACGAATAACGGTTTCGGCGAAACTTCGCGGCGTAAACCGTCCGGCGAAACGCTTCTTGCGCGGGGAATTTGTCCAACATGCGGATTCGCGGAAACGCCCGTTTTTTCCAATTCTTTTCGTTCCGGCGAGCGTTTGAGAATCCATCGAGCCGCGACGTCGTTGCGGACGATTCGGCGTTGGGACGTTGTCGTCTTTCGCAAACCGGACGACGCGCAATTGGCGGTCAAGCGAGTCGTTGCGACGCCAAACGAAACAATAAAAATCGAACGCGGCGATATTTTTATCAACGGAAAAATTGCCGTAAAACCTTACGCCGTTCAACGCGAAATGCGGATTCCGGCGCCTTATTGTCAATGGAAACTGCAAAATGAAAACGAGTTGGTTTGTTTGCCAATACGTCCGACGCCGCATTTTCAGGGCGAAAAACAATCTGCAAACGCGACGAAGAAAAACGACCCCGCGTTGAATCCGTCGTTATTCGGCGCGACAAATCAACTTTGCGAAAATCAGAATCAAACGCAGCGCTCGGAAAACGTTTTCCGCGTTCACGATTTGGCGCTTGAATTGGATTGGACGCCGGAAAATAACAAAATTTCTTTGCCGTTGCGCATTCAGGCAAATATACCGTCGCGCTCTTTCGTCGCAATATTCGACCGAAAGAAAAAAACGGCGACGGTGGAAGATCAACGGCAAAAAAGTATTTATCCTATTTTATCCGGCGCGGGCGTCTGGAAAATTGAAACGTCGTTGTTTGACCGTCAATTTTTAATCGCGGTCAACGGAATTGTCGTCGCCGAAATACCTTTTGAAGAAGAAATCAATCTCCCGGGAAAACCGGAAATTTTCTCGCCGTTTACAATCCAATGGAAAAGCGACCGCTCGGAAATTTCCGCGAAAGAATATGAAATGACGACGGTGCGGCAAATCCGAAACCTCCGCGTTTGGCGCGACGTTTATTACACGACGTCGCCGGATACGGTCGTTCATTCCGCGTCGAATCTCTCGTCGCAAACAACGACCGTTCCGCAAAATTGTTATTATCTTCTCGGCGATAACAGCGCCTTTTCCCTCGACGCCCGCGTTTGGAAACCGCCGTGCGTTCCGTTTCGGCAATTGACAGGAATCGCACGTTTCGTAAAATAGCGACAAACAAAAAAAGACAAAAGCGACTTTGGAGAGTGAAAAACTAAAAGTAGTCTAGCGAGGAACAAAAAATGTCGTCGTTGTTTGTCATTTTGGGAGCGGGACAAGGAATCCGTCACGAGCTTCTCAAGCAAGTCGTCACGATCGGACGCGACGTATCGAACGCGATTCGGCTTAACGACGTCGAAGCGTCTCGGCGACACGCGGAAATTCGGCGTCGCGACGACGCGGATATTCTTGTCGATCTCGGCAGTTCTAACGGCGTTTACGTCAACGGGAAAAGAATCAACGAACAGCGTCTCGAAAACGGCGATCAGATTCAAATCGGCAAAACGCTTTTTCTTTATACAAGAACGTCCGAGAATCGTGCGGAACATCGGGAAACGCTCGCGCCAAATGTCGATTTTCAAATCGACAATCTTCATCAGGAGCCGGCGCGGATTCTTCATGCCGTGAAACAGGAAGAAGGAAGCCGTCTTTACGATCCGTCGCTTAAGCCCGCCGACGATTCGTGGCTTGCCAAAACAAAAGGGCATTTGCAAGTGATGTATCATACAACGTTGGTTGTCAGTCAAACGCTCGACATTGATCGTCTTCTCTCGCGTATTTTGGAATTGATTTTTGAGTGGGTGAACGTTGATCGCGGTTGCATTCTATTGTTTGATTCTGAAGGAGAGCGGCTTTTACCTCGCGTTTCGCGGATAAGAAACAATCTTTCAACAAGCAACCGAATGACGTTAAGTCGGCGTATTCTCGATACGGTTTTATCCAACCGCGAAGGCGTGTTGACAAGCGACGCTCAAAAAGACGCGCGTTGGGAGCCGGACGGAAGTATCGTTCATATCGGCGTTCGCGAGGCAATTTGCGTGCCGATGCAAGGACGTTACGGCGTTGTCGGCGTCATTTATATCGATACGACAACTTCGCCGCAGGAAGCGTTGTCTCTTCCGCCGAATGAAACCAAATCTTTGACTTCCGATCATCTCAAGCTGATGGTTGCTATTGCGCATCAAGCCGCTCTCGCGGTGGAAGATACTCGGTATTATCAAGGAATGGTGCAAGCGGAACGGCTTGCGGCAATTGGTCAAACCGTCGCGGCGCTTTCGCATCATATAAAAAATATATTGCAGGGAATCAGCGGCGGAAATTATCTTATTGAAAAAGGTTTGGCGGACGCCGACCACGAATTACTCGCCAAAGGTTGGCGAATTGTTGAAAAGAATCAAAATAAAATTTCCGATCTTGTTATGGATATGTTGACGTTCAGCAAGGAGCGCGAGCCGAATTTTGCGTTGGAAGACGTCAACCGCGTCGTTTCCGACGTCGTGGAACTCATGTACGGACGCGCTTGCGATTTCGGAACGGAACTGATTTGGCTGCCCGATGAAACGATTCCGATGTTTCTTTTTGACGCGGAACAAATTCATCGCGCTGTAACAAATATCGTAACAAACGCCATTGACGCCGCGCAATCGGAGACGTCGTTGGAAAATCAATCTGTTGAAGAAAATCCAGCGGAAAATTACGACGCTCCGCGACATACGGGACGCGTGGAAATCCGCACCGATTTCCATTCCGCGCAACAAACGCCTCAATCTTCGCAACAAGAAGTTGTACGAATCACCGTTGACGACAATGGCACGGGAATACCGCAAGAGATGTTTGATTCGTTATTTCGTCCTTTTCTTTCCAACAAAAAAGGAAACGTTGGAACAGGTCTTGGACTTGCCGTAACGCGTAAAATTTTTGAAGAACACGGCGGTCGGATTCGGTTAGAGTCTTCGCCCAGCGGCGGCGCACGTTTCATTCTTGAATTGCCGCTGCGGAAAGAATTATAAATTTGGACAATTTTACTATCTCTGTAGCGTCCCGTTCTTAGTTTCTTGAATCGGTGCGTCGTAAATTCTTGCACCGCATATCCTTTATTTTTCCCATGCGAAATCTTTTGTTATGAAAAATCAGGCGTCTGAACAACGACGTTCATGATTTTGACTTCAATGAGAACGTTCCGTCAATCGCTGATGAACCGGAAAATCCAATCCGGCAATCAAGGATCAAGCGCCGTCCAACGCAAGAATACAGTGTAAGCCGGCGCTGTATTTCGCAACAACAGTGCTAATACAGAATAAGCATAAAATATAAAAAATGGGCATCTCTAATAATTTGATTTCCTGCATTATTTTTTTATTTTTTTTGGGGTTATTCCCTTTTTTTGTCTAATTTTTTTATTTTCTATGGAGTCCTTTTTTTAATTTTCCCAATTTTTATTCCCGATTGGGTCGGTTTCTGGGTAGGACTCGTTTCATTTTATCTTT
>JAISZO010000157.1 GCA_031269105.1 Planctomycetaceae bacterium
TGTTTCCGAATCGGGCAAAACTCTTTCCTAAACGGATGGAAATGTTTTCCAAACGGGCAAAAACGCTCGAACAGGCAGAAATGCACGCAATTATACGAGCAAAAAGACTCGTAATAACGCGGGCAAGAAAGAGCGTTACAGTACGTAAAACACGGCTTATTAGCCATATTACGTACCCCCCCCCCCCGATACATTCTGCCGAAGTCCAAGAAAATCAAACACCTTGTTCAACTTTTTCATAGTCGAAACTCCTTCTACATTTTTAAGGTTTTTTGAAATTGACGAGCAAAAATCAACATAATTTTTGTCTCAATGTTTCATTGATTGATTCTTAGTGTACACCAAAATTTTGAATCAAGCAAGAGGAATGTGGAAAATTTTAAAATTTTCTTGAAAAAATTTTTTATGAGTTAAAAAGCGATAATTAAAAATAAGGGCGTTTCTAAAAACCTTCAATAAACAAATTTAGAATATTTTTTCGACTGGCTCAACAAGATTGATAGGATTTTACAGAACGTCTTATTTTGCCAATCCTGTTCATCTTGTCTAAACATAAGTTTTTAGAAGTTCCCTTATTTTATTCTCCGCGCAATTTCAAAATAAGGTAATAAGCCAATGTTTTTTGCGCGCGGCATTTGGCTACTAATGTTGTTTTGTTTGAAAAAATAAGGAAAAAATAAAGTTTGGGGAGAAAAATTTTTACAAACCTGACAAAATAATTAAAAATTATGTTTTTTCTGTTGACATTGATTTCAAAATCAATTAAGATGGGGGTTATTGTGTAAAAAAGATTGTCGAGAATTTTTTTACCAAATAAAAATAGTATAAAATTTCAGGGGAGATAGGCGAATGTCCACAGAATTGCCTTTATCAGCGGGAACCGGAGAAATTGACCGCTTGATTGCGTTGTGCGACGAAATTTCAGCGCTCGTCCGTTCTGGTCTGCCGATTGAAGAAGCGTTGTTGCGAAAGAGCGCGGGAGAAAGTCGGCGAATCCGCGATCATCTTCGCCAACTTGCCGAGAAAATCGGTTCCGGTCAACCGCTTGCCGACGCGATTCGCAACGATCCGGTTTTTCCGCCGGTTTACGCGGCGGTGGTCGAGGCGGGAATCGAATCGGGAAATCTTGCCGGCGCGCTCGATATGCTGGCGCAATGCGCTCAAACAGTTCGCGACGCCCGATTATTTTTGATTCGCTCGGCAATTTATCCGTTGATTCTTTTTACGTCGCTTTGGTTTGTCTTTTGCGGATTGTTCTTTTTCGCGGGACCAAGAATTGCCCGTTTTTTCGAGGCGTATCAGGCGACAACGCTGCTGTTCGACGCAATGAAATGGTGCGAAAGCCATTTGCAGGATTGGTTGATTGCGACGTCTGCAGCGCCGCTTGCGTTTTGGATTTTGTTTATCGTTTGGATTCTCCGCTCGTCGCGCGGAACGTTCATTCAATCCGCCGGACGATGGTCGTTGCTCGGCTGGATTCCTTGGGTCGGCAAGGCGACGGCGCTGCTTCAAAAAATGACGTTTGCGAAAATTTTAGCGATGCTTATCCGCGCGTCGTTGCCGTTAGATAAAGCGATTTTGATCGCCGCGCGGGTCGCCAACGACAATTATTGGTCGAAAGAAAATCAAGAACGTCTGAGTCAACTTGTGACGGAAAACGCCGCGTCTGCCGATTCTTCCGTCAAGGAATCGCTTGCGGCGGCGTGTCCGCGTTCTCGCATTACGCCGTTGATTTTGTGGACGCTTGGCGTCCCGAATCAAACGCTTCTTATTGAAGGAGCGGAACATTACGCCCGCTTGTCGCAGAGCCGCGCAGAACAGTTGATTTTCCGATGCGAACTATTTTTGCCGGGAATTATTACGTTATGTTTCACAGTCGCGCTTGCCTTGTGTTATGTGCTGACCGTGTTTTTGCCGTATTCGCAGTTGTTGAAAATTTTAACGACGTATCAGGGGTGAATAAAATGAAAAGTTAAGCGGAAAATGTAAAACGCAACAACGTCTTCCAACCGTTGAATAATTGGAAGCGCGAAGCGTAAGCAAGTGAAATAATTAGTAAGATAACCCAATGACAAAAAATTTTACGGCATTTATTGAAAAAGACGAGGAAAACGGAATGTATATCGGTATTGTTCCGCATTTGACCGGAGCGCATAACTACGCTGCAACAATCGACGAATTCAAATTCGTCTTGCGGAAGTGATTGCGCTATGTTTTGAGGAAATGAATCGGGAAGAAATCAACGCTCTTCCGGTTTTTACAGGCATTACGCAAATTGAGGTTGCCGTATGACGCAGTTGAAACTTATTTCGGCGCTGCGTTTTGAGCGGTTGCTTTTGCGGGTAATTTTGAGAGAAATTCGTTTGAGTATTGATGAATACAATGAACTTTTGAATCATTAACGTTTCAAAATAAATAATCAGAGTACAAAGCGTCGGCGAGTGAAAAATCCAACGTTTCGTGTTCTGATTTTTACTTTTTACCTTTACTGTCATGACTACTTTTTTTCATAAAAACGTTTCCTATGGGACTTGCGAAACAATGTTGCTGATTGCTCAAGCGGTGAAATCGGGCGTGCCGCTTGCCGACGCGGTGCGGCTTAGCGTCGGTTCATCCGGCGCTGAAACTGTCGCGGAACGTCGGGCGTTTTTGCGGTTGGCGATTCTCCTTGAAAAAGGAATCGAACTGCAAGCCGCCGTTCAACAATCGGGATTTTCGTCCGCCGTCGCCGACCTGTTTGCCGTTGCGCTGAAAACCGATAATTTTGCCGAAACGTTTGACGAACTCGCCCGCATTGAAACCAACCGCGCGATGACGTTCAATGCCGTATGTCAGGCGTTGGCGTATCCGATATTCCTGTTTGGAACGTCGTTCGTGTTTTTTTTGATTTTCCTGCTTTACATCATGCCGCAATTCAAAAGTATTTTTGACGATTTCGGCATACCTTTACCTTTTTTGACGGACGTTTTGGTTTGGATTTCGGACGCCTGTCGCGATTGGTCGCTTGCGATTGGACTCGCGGCGTTTATTGCGATTTTTTGGATTGGAATCAAATTATTTTTCCCGCGATTTTTGTTTTGTATTCCGATAATCGGCGCGGTCGGACGAAGTATTTATATGTGCAAGACGCTGAATCAATTGGCGTTTTTTGTATTGCGAAACGTGCCGCTTGCCGAAGCGTTGGAAAAATGCGGACAGACGATGCGAAACGCGGCGTACCGCAAAGATTGTTTTTCCGCCGCTGAAGCGGCAAAACGCGGCATGTCGTTACAAGAAATCGTATTGCGTTATTATTGGCTTTTTCCGGCATGGCTTGCGCCGATGCTTGTGAAAAATAATACGCCGGAAAGTATAGCGCGTTCCTTACGCCGCGCGGCGGAAACCGCCGATCTGCAAAAAGATTCGTCGCTTCTTTTATTACAAACATTCAGCTTGCCGTTTTTTATCGTGTTCATTTTCGGCTCGGTTTTAATCGCGGTAATAGCAATGTTTATGCCGTTGCTCTCGCTAGTCTCGTCATTATCGAGTTTTTAAATTTTGTTTTTCCCAGAATGGCATAGAGCGTTTATTTTTACAGGTTGAACCCGATCATTGAGAGAAGCGTAATAATGACTGGAAAAATAATTAAGACCAATTTTCAAAAAATGTAAACCAAAATACAGAAATGTTGTTGGACTCTCTAACAACCACTCATATTCATTGTCGCGTGGAACACATTTTGAGCGTTGCGAAATCTGGCTTACAACAATTTTCAGGAAAAGAATGGGTTATTACCGCGCCCGCTGTTAGGGGTGTCTTTGGATATTTGGGAATTTTTTCAAAGCAATTTATTTTTGAGAATGATCTCCAATAAGAATGGCAATCCATTCCGTTTCTTTGAACGCTTGCAAAATGATTTTGACCATGATTGTCAGCGGCGCGGCTAAAAATAATCCGATAGGTCCGAGAATCCAGCCCCAAGTCAAAAGCGAAATGAAAATTACGACTGTCGAAATGCCGAGACCGTAGCCCAAAATTCGCGGTTCGACGCCGTAACCAATCGTACATTCGATAGCAATCAGACAAACGGCATACGCCATTACGCCGAACGCTCCGTCCGCCGAGAAAATCAAAAGTCCCGGAATAATCGCGGCGACAATTCCGCCGATATTCGGAATGAAATAAAGAAACAACGCGACTAATCCCCAAAACAACGGCGACGGAACGCCGAAACAAAAATAAACAATCGTTGCCGCCGCCGCCGACGTCATACTGGAAACCGCTTTGAGAAACAAATAACGCCGGATTTCACAGGCAATTTTGTGAAAATGTTCATTGGTGATTGGTCCTTTGCCAAACGCCCGATCCACTTTTTCGGAAAACCGCGACGCCTCAAAAATCATAAAAATCGTTATAATCATCACAAGAAAACTGGTCTCGACCAAATGCCGCACTTCCAGCATGATTTTCGTGAGCCAATATCCCACGCTTGCCGGATCAAGGTCAATTAACGACGGCTCATTATTCTGTTTGAGTTGACTAACATATTTTTGCAAAACTTCTGATTGTTCAATTTTCGCGTTTTTTTCTTCTTTTGTGCTTTCGTCATTTTCTCCGGTGGATTGATCGACTAAACCGGTTTCCGATATATTTTCACCAGAATAGAAAGACTTTTCTCCTTGTTTTGATAATTCCGTACCGTCAGAATCAACAATTTTTTTTATAACGGAATTTTTGTCGAGAAATAACGGCGTTTCTTTCTCTGAAGGATTTTGATTTATCGTACTTTTTTGTAGTTCGTTGGATTCCGATTTTTCTTTCGCAGAAGAATCGTCGGAAGTTGTTTTTTGAGAATCTGTTACGTTTTCATCTTCAATCTTTTCTTCGTTTTGCAGAGAGATTTTTTCACGGAGAAATTGAATAGAAAAACCATAATCTTTGAGGGTATTTTCGAGTTGTTTTGTTTTTTCTGATATTTGTGCAGTATAACGTGGAATTTTTTGTCCGATTTCTGTGACAGAACTGATGACTACGCGAGCCATTCCGACAAAAATAACAGCGGCGCAGCCAAGTACAATAATCAAAGATGTGATACTGGGACAACCGATTGAACGAAGCCAACGGAGCGGCACAAGTAAGATAATTGTAGCAAATAACGCAAGAAGAACCGGCGCGACAATCATACTTGCCGCGCGAATTCCTGCAAGAACGACTATTGTCGCTGCCGCCATAACTAATGCGTGCGAAACGATTTCCGGCTTTGGCGTTTTGGGGATATTTGCGTCTTGATTTTGATTAGAACGGAATACGGAAGAATGATTTTTGGAAGACATAAGAAAATTTCATTCTAAATAAATGTCAACGAGTCCTAGTAAACTCTTAAAACGTAATTTTATCACAAAGCCGCGAAGAAAACAAGAATGATTTTAGTTGCATTGACATGTCCGTTCTGCGGAATCCAAACTCCTACGGAGTAACGAAAAGAGAAAGAACAAAGACGGCAAAGAACGTAACGGTGCGCTCCCGAAACGTCGGCGAGTCCTAAAAAGGATGAAAAATAAGGTTTTCATGGGAAAATTTCATCTGCATGGAAGATGTTTTGTAACATTTCATTCGACTTTGCGTTTTTTCAATAGTGGGCGGTTCTAATAACCTTTTCTGCTCTACACCTTTACAAGATTGAGAGCGTCCTTTATGATTATCTTTTTGAGTTTTTATGCCGTCCGTTCCTTTTATTTATTCCAACGATAACGTCCTCGTCTGCAAAGTTCTTGTCCTCAAATATCTCTACAACCTTTCCGACGAAAATATGGAATTGTTAATTCGCGACCGTCTTTCGTTCCAACATTTTCTCGGTCTTACGAGAGCCGACAAAATTCCCGACGCTTTTTGAGAAAAAAATAATATCTTCCCTAATAACTATCAAGCCCTCAATAAAAACTGAACTTATTAGAACTGACCATAATTGTTAATATAATGATTTTGCGTAAAGAATTAATATTTAAACGCCTCTAATAACTTATTTTTCTGAAAATTCAAATTTTGGCACTTTTCAGAGTTCATGTTTCTAAAGAACACAACCCTCGACAAAAACCGCAAAATCGCTACAATGTAATAAATGTAACTTTTTAAGATAAAATTTTATTATTTTTATAGCGGTAAATACATCGCATGGGACGTGTCGTCATTACCGGAATGGGAACGGTCAGTCCGTTGGGGCTGACGCTTGACTCGTTATGGAAATCGCTTTCCGAAAGTGTGAGCGGAGTTCGCGCTTGCACGCAAAACAAGAGATTTCCTATCAACTGCGCGGCTCCGGCAGACGCTTTTACCGGCAATATCGACGATTTCGGCGAACTTGAGCCGAATCTGAAAAAAAACATCCGTAAAGGTTTGAAACTGGCGTCGCGCGAGATTCAAATGTGTATTGCCGCAACGCAGCGAGCGTTAGCCGACGCCGGAATTGTTGCCGGTCAATTCGAACCGGATCGCGTTGGTACGTCGATAGGTTCCGACTGTATTTTTACAACCACCGCCGAATTGGAAGACGCGATAAAATCGTGTCGTAACGAATTGGGGTGTTTCGATTGCAGCGTTTGGGGACAAAACGGACTGCCGAAAATGACGCCGCTTTGGCAACTCAAATATCTTTCCAACATGTCGGCGTGTCATCTTGCGATTTACAACGATTTCCGCAACGTTTGCAGTTCGGTAACGTTGCGGGAAGCGTCAATCGGTGCGACGATCGGCGAGGCAGTTCACAACATTCGGTCGGGCAAGACCGACATAATGATTGTCGGCGCGACTGGTTCGCGGCTGCATCCGGTGAAAATGATTCACGCGATTTTGACCGAACAAGTCGCGCAAGGAACGGATCCGCCGGAAACCGTCAGCCGTCCGTTTGACAGAGAACGGCAAGGAATGGTGTTGGGCGAAGGCGCGGGTTCGTTGGCGCTGGAGTCGGAAGAACACGCCCGAAAACGCGGCGTGAAAATTTACGCGGAAATCGTTTGCGGAACGTATTTGTCGCACGTAGAACGCGGAATGATTCCGAACCGCCGCGAAGCGTTGACGCGGTCGATAACGGCGCTTTGTCGTCGGGCAAACATGACGCCGGAACAAATTGGACATATTAATGCGCACGGACTTTCGACGTTTGCATGCGATCTTGACGAGGCAAACGCGATTCGGAATGTGTTCGGAGAGCGGCATATTCCGGTGACAGCCGCAAAAAGTTATTTTGGAAATCTCGGCGCGGGAAGCGGCGCGGTGGAATTGATCGCCGGAGTGTTGGCGCTGAAAAACAATCAATTGTTTCCGATTCTCAACCATGTCATGGGCGACCCGGACTGCCCGATCACGCCGGTACGGGAATTTGGCGTTCCTACAGGCGATTCGTTTATCAAACTTGCCGTTTCGCCGCAAGCTCAAGCCGCCGCAATTTTGGTGCGCAGATTTGAGTAACGAGTCGTTATTTATTGGGAATCTTTCAAAAACTTATTTTATCGCAAAAGAAACGCAAAGATTCAATTTCGGTAAAAACGCAATTTTTTATAGAACGTTTCTTTAACGAAAGATTCTCCAAGATATTTTCCGATTTTCAAAGTTTTTTAAAATCAAAAATAAAAAAATCTTTTTTCATAAGTTTATATATTGCAATAAAATATAAAAGTTTGATTGCTTTTAATATTTTATTTTTTACTTAAAAATATAGGGTGTAGTAGCCAAGTCTCACCAAAAAGTGGTACAGTTTTTAAATAATTTTGGGTGTAGTTTCCAAATTAGGCGGCGGATTTAATAACTTGGTTAAACCCGGTTGATTTGTAAACATTCCAAAACGCCTCCCATCGTTCGGATTTTAGTATCGTTCGCAGCGTTAAAATCGCTTGTCCTTTTGTACGACTCCAACGCATTCCGCTTCGGCAAAAACGGGTTTTTACGACGCTCTTGCACGCCGCTTCA
>JAISZO010000259.1 GCA_031269105.1 Planctomycetaceae bacterium
AAAATTGAAAGTATCATCTTTTGCGCATGAAAAATCTGTATCTCATTGAATTGCAAAAGGTTAAGAGAAAAATAACTAACAAACAAAAAAGTAAACACAAATATCTTTTGAACACCCTATCCGTTGGAGGGGTGGCGGGCGGCGCAGCCGACTGACGGTGTGGTTCCAGAACCCGCGCCAGAGAAGGCGCGAGGCGCTTCCTAAAACCTGTCAAAATGACAGGTAGAGACAACAGAGTCCAAAGAACAGTAACCAGTGTTGGTATTCAACACGGAAAGTACGGAAAACTCGCACTGGCGCCTGGTTCCTGCAACCTAAATCCTGTCAAAATGGCAGATTAAACCGTGCCGACGTTTCGTGGCGTCATTCAAAAAGAACGCCGCAAAGTACAAAGTTTCACAAAGAAATTTCTCTTGAATCGTTCCGGCAATCTTGTTAAACTTCATCGACATTTCAGAAGTTTGTTTTAGAATGCCTTTCAAAAACTATGAATCCGTCACTGAAAATTTTGTTTGCCGACGACGAATTGTCGTTACAAGAACTGATGCGGTTGGAACTGCCGAGTATGGGACATCAAGTTACCGTGTGTCCCGACGGCGTTACGGCAATGGCTGCGCTGGAGCGGAACGGTTACGATTGTCTGTTGGTCGATCTCGATATGCCGGGAGCAAACGGATTGGAAGTCGTCGAAGCCGCGAGAAAACTTGATCCTTATGTGGACGCCGTGATTTTGACCGGTAAAGGAACAATGGAAACCGCAATCGCCGCGCTGCGAAACGGCGCGATTGATTATTTGACCAAGCCGTGCCGTCTTGCCGACGTCGAAACGGTTTTAAATCGCGTCGCCCAAAAACGGGAACTCAATAAAAAATATCTCGCCGTCAAAAAACAATTGGAACGAATCGAAGGCGGCAACCGCTTCATTGGTTCGTCGCTTGCGATGCAGCGCGTGCATCATTTGATTAGCAAAATTGCGCCGACCGATTCCACCGTCGTCATTCTCGGCGAAACCGGAACCGGAAAAGAACTTGCCGCCCGCGCGGTGCATGATAAAAGTTTGCGCGTCGATCAACCGTTTGTCGCAATTAACTGCGGCGCGCTGCCGGAAAATTTGATTGAAAGCGAATTGTTCGGACATCGCAAAGGAAGTTTCACTGGCGCCGACGAACATCGCGCGGGACTCATCGAAGTGGCAAATAAAGGAACGTTGTTTCTCGACGAAATCGGCGAACTTCCTAAAGGAGTGCAAGCGAAACTTCTTCGTTTTTTAGAAAGCGGCGAAGTGCGGCGAATCGGCGAAAATCAATCGGTCGTGTGCGACGTGCGGGTCGTGTGCGCGACGCTGCGGAATCTGGAAGAGATGGTGCGATCCGGCGATTTTCGGGAAGACCTTTGGTTTCGCGTCAATACGTTTGAAATTCATCTGCCGCCGCTTCGGGAACGTCTTGAAGATTTGCCGGAACTGATTCAGCATCTTGCCAAACGTTACGCAAACAGTCCCGCCGCAAAATTACGCTCGGGACGCGATCTCTTCACGAAAGAAGCGTTTGCGATTATGCAACGTCATCCGTGGCCCGGCAACGTGCGTCAGCTTGCCAACGTGATTGAACATGCGCTCATTCTTTCGGAGGAAATTCCGATTGGTCCCGAAGCGTTACCGCAGCCGTTTTTGCGGATGCAGCAATCCGCGCCGGCAAATCCAACAACGTTAAGCGTTACTGATGCGTCCGACGTAAAAACTCCCAGTATAAAATCCGACGCAAAACAGGAATCGGTCAAGAGTCTTCGCGGCAGAGAAGTCGAAGCGATTTGCGACGCGCTAGCGCGGCATCACGGCAACAAAAATAAAGCCGCCGAAGAACTCGGAATCAGTTTGAAAACGCTTTATAACAAACTCAATCAGCTTGACGTGAAGAAAAGCGCTTAAAAAACGCAAAGTGAAATGTCTTTAGGAACATTGATCATGTTTGTCTCCTAAATACGTGAACTGATTATAAATGGTAACAATTTTTTATCTTTTTATGATTTCCCTTATTACAAAAACTATTTCATCTACGCTTGATAGATTTACGCTTGGGGGTAATTCTAAAAATGTGCGTACTATTGGTAATGCCATACTGTTTTTATAAATATCATTTTCAGCCATGATTAAATAGAGAAATTAAAGAATTTTAACGGCAAATCGTTCGCAAGGGAATGAGGATTCTTGAGCGACGCGGTTACTTCACTCCGCACGCGGTTTGAGCGCGTAATAAGACTTCGGCGGCTTTCTTGCGGGCTTTGACGGCTCCGTCGGCAAGAACGTCGCGGACTTCGTCCGGTTTCTTTTCTAATTCCGCCCGCCGCTCGCGCGGTTCGGCAAAATAACGTTCCGCCAAATCCGCCAATTCCTTTTTGACAAGTCCGTAACCAAACCCGCCCTTTCGGTACGTTTCCGCCATCGCTTGTCTTTGTTCCTTCGCCGCGAAAAGCGAATACAACTGAAACAAGCAATCCGTTTCCGGGTCTTTCGGCTCTTCCACCGGGCGGCTGTCGGTCGCGATTCGCATGATTTTCTTTTTCGCGTCTTTGACCGGCTCAAACACGTCAATCGTATTGCCGTAACTTTTCGACATCTTACCGCCGCCGTCGATTCCCGGAACTTTCGCCGAATCGGACAATATATACGCTTTCGGCAAAACAAACGTTTCGCCAAATAAATGATTGAAACTTCCGGCAAGATCGCGGGCGACTTCGATGTGTTGATTCTGATCCTCGCCGACCGGCACAACGTCGGAATCGTAAATCAGAATATCCGCCGCCATCAGCGCCGGATACGCAAACAAACCGGCGTCCGCCGCGAGACCTTTCGCTTTTTTATCTTTATAAGCGTGGCAGCGTTCCAACAATCCCATGCCGGTTATCGTCATCAGCAGCCAACAAAGTTCCGACACTTCCGGCACGTCCGACTGAACGAACAGCGTCGCTTTCTTCGGATCAAGCCCCAACGCCAGCAAGTCAATCGCCGCGTCGAGCGTGTTTTGCCGCAACTGTTTCGCGTTCCGCACGGTCGTCAGCGCGTGAAGGTTCGCAATAAAATAAAACGATTCGTCCGCTCTGTCCTGCAATTCAATATATTGCCGGATTGCTCCGAAATAATTTCCCCAGTGAAATCTTCCCGTCGGCTGGATTCCTGATAAAGCGCGCATGTCAATAAAAGTAAGTTAAAAGGTTTCGTTCCGTTAATTCCGTTCTCATACGTTTCCTCCATTGAGGAAATATTTCTTATTTTGCAATTTCCACACAACGAGTTTCCCGAATGACGGTGACTTTGATTTCGCCGGGGAATTGCAGACGCTGCGTTAAAGCGTTGACTATTTCCCGACAAATTTGCGCCGCCGATTCGTCGGTCGTTTGCGACGCAGACACCAACACCCGCATTTCGCGTCCCGCCTGAACCGCATACGCTTGCTCGACGCCGGTAAACTCGTTGGCAATCGCTTCAAGGTCTTCCATCCGCTTGATGTAATGTTCCAGCGTTTCTCTCCGCGCGCCGGGACGCGACGCGCTGCACGCATCCGCCGCCGCGACAATCACCGTATAAAGATCGTCAATTCGCGGATCGTCGTGATGTCCAAACGCCGATTGCACCACTTCAATCGGTTCGCCGTAACGTTTGAGAATTTCGGCTCCAATTTGCGGATGTCCTCCTTCCAATTCATGGTCGGCGGCTTTTCCGACGTCGTGCAATAATCCGCAACGCCGCGCAAGACGTTGATCCAAACCAAGTTCGGCGGCAATCATCCCCGAAAGATACGCCACTTCCACCGAATGCCGCAACACGTTTTGGCTGTAACTTGTGCGGAAATGAAGTCGTCCGAGATAATTGACGATTCTTTCGTTCAATCCGTGAACGTCCACTTCGTCGCACGCTTCGGAACCGGCTTTTTGAATAAAAGTCTGAATTTCCCGATCCGTTTCCCGCACAACTTCCTCAATTCGCGACGGATGAATCCTTCCGTCGGCAATCAACCGCGAAAGCGATAAACGCGCAATCTCGCGGCGAATGGCGTCGAACGCGCTGACAATAACGACGCCGGGCGTGTCGTCGATAATGACGTCGACGCCGGTGATTTTTTCAAACGCGCGGATGTTTCGACCTTCGCGTCCGATAATGCGTCCTTTCATCTCGTCATTCGGAATATCGACCGTGCTTGTCGTCGATTCCATCGTGTGCGCCGCCGCGTAACGCTGAATCGCCAAAAGAATTTTTTCTCGCGCAATTTGCTCGCAATGTTCTTGCATGTTTTTTTCATAACGCAAAACCAATGCGCCGGTCTCTTCCCGCAATTCGGATTCGAGTAATCGAAAAAGCTGTTTCTTGGCCTCGTCGCGGGAAAGCCCCGATATTTCGTGCAATTTCACACGTTCATTTTCAATCAGTTTTTTCAGTTCTTCAAGTTTGCGATTACGTTCTTCAATCTTTTCCGCCAAACGGCGTTGCGACGTTTCAACGAGTTTTTCTTGTTTCCGAATGTCGTCGACTTGTTTGTCGAGAACGTCCTGACGTTTGTCGAGAATCCGTTCCCGCTCGTGTAATTCCTGACGAATTTGACGGAATTCTTTTTCCGAATCCGCCTTAAAACGAATCGATTCTTCTTTTAACGCGATTTCCGCCTCGCGGCGTTTATTATCGGCGTCTTGTTCGGCGCGTCCAAGAATTTCTCTGGCGATGGATTCGGCGTCTTTTTTACGGGCAATATTAAATGTCTTTACGCCAAAATAGGCGATAATAAATCCGATTATTGCTCCAAGTAGAAACGCTACAAGGCATTGCAGCATTATCACTATCGTAAAAGGAAGCGTTGAAATTCCGTCGTCGGGGATATCCTGCGCCAATAAAATCAGTGAATAAAATATGTTCACACGTTGACCCTTATCAGCCATCGCGCCGCTTAAAGCTCCTTGTTGTCAATCATTTCAAATGTTGCGTTTTGTATTATTTTATCAATGCGTCTAAATTATAGAACAAAAAATCAAAACATATTTTTGTGAAAAACGTTTATTATACAACAAACCAGTTCAAACAACGCGGTTTTCGCACCACGACTATAAAAATAATATCAATCTTGTCTTTTTCGCAGGTCGTACATACTGAAACGCCGTTGCGGAAAAATACAAGATCGAGATATTAAATAGTTATGGTAAAATTTCAATGAAAAAATGTATTAAAAAATTTGTTTATTGGCGCAATATTTTGCCGAACAAACAAATCAACCCGTTCATCATATCCGATTTTTCTTGAAAAAGCAACAACAAATACCGATGTTTTTATCGTTTTTTCAAAATGACGCCGCGATAGTCGCGGAATTTTTGAACATGGGAATCTCTCAAAACTTATTTCACCGCGAAGATAAAGATAAAAACATCTTTCATAAGACGACCTTGAATCTGTCATAATTATAAAACAACCTCTATAGAAGTAGTTTTATAATTATGACAACGCTAAAAATATTTAGATTTGTTTAACAACGCCGAATATGCGACAACGGCGGCATGGGAAAATGGAGGGAAGGCACGGGACGCTAAACGGTTATTAAACAGGTCGTTATAGAAAATACGGCGTTTGATTGCTGGAAAAAATCGCGGGCGGCGGTTCGTCGGGACGGCTTAATCTGTTGGTTTCACGGGAAGCGATAAACACGTCGCCGGATTGCGGATTGTCGCTGACTTCAATTGTCCCCTCGCTCGACTGTTTGACGTAACCCAAACCGCGAAAAACTTCGAGAATTTCGCTGCATGTCGGAAACATTCGTCCGCTGTTCCGTTTGTATTCGTCGAGAGCGTTCATAAATTCAATTTCTTCCGCCGAATAATCCCGCTCGCACGTTGTCGGATCGATTTGCCGCCGCCGTTGCGCTTTTGTGCGACGTTCTTTTGTTTC
>JAISZO010000307.1 GCA_031269105.1 Planctomycetaceae bacterium
GTTGTTACGTCAGAGAGATGAATCGCATCAAGCGGACGGCAAACCGATATCTATTGTGTTGGATAATGCGAGTTATCAGCGTTGTAAAAAAGTAACGGAATTGGCAAAAGAGTTAAAGATAGAGTTGGTATTTTTGACGCCGTATCGTCCGCATTTGAATTGGATAGAGCGGTTATGGCGTTTTGGCAGAAGCGAACCGTTCTATTGTCGATATTACGAAAAGTTTGTTGATTTTAAGAAAGCGTTACAAAATTGTTTGGAAAATTTAGGGTCGAAATACGACAAGCGAATGAAAACATGATTGAATCCGGATTTTCAGTCGTTTGAAAACAGCCGTGTCGATAGCGAATAGAGTATAAAATATGACAAAGGAAACTATCGCAGAAATAGAATTAAATTCATACAATATTAAACAACACAACTTCTACATGTTGTTTTTCCAGAAATTTCAATCAACGCTTCCGCGCCGCGCGTCAAAATTTTTGGCGATTTGCCGATCTTCCCACCAGAGCCGCCATGCCGGAATATCATATCCCAAATCGGTCGCGGTCAAACGTTGCAAAGCGTTTAAGCATTCGCGGTTGTTACTGACGGTTTCCTCGCGTTCTGTGGTTGTCAGCGGAGAATTGTCGCTTCTTGCGACGTGAGTTCGGTCGTCGATGCAATGTCTTGTAACAAGCGAATCAATCAATAACGGAATAGCGGCGCGATCGCCGAGTTCTCCCAACGCAAAAGCGGCGCGATTAATTATTTTATTATCTTCACTTCGCAAATAAGGATAATAAAATCGTGAGAAACTTGGAGTTTCCTTAATATAAGAAAAGCAAAGAACGCAAATTTTATCGTTGGATTCTCGAAGCGACCACGCCGTAATTTCACGCAACGCGTAAGCTGTCTTGATTTTCCCTAATGTACGAATGAACGTTTCTCGTAAAAATACGTTTTGTTCGTTTTTCAAAACATCCGCCAAACATCGAACAATCGCCGGATTTTTTATTTCCAATAACTCTTTTTCCGCCGCCGCGTCGTTCGTCTTCAACCGGTCAATCAAATGTTGTATTTGCGATAGGAGTTCCGAATCGTCAAGCGCCGTTCCAATTGGAATTTGTTTTTCCTGAATCAGCAAATTTTGCCGCGTTGTCCAACCGCCTTGTTTTGTTTGAATATAACCTTGTTGTAACATTTCATCTTCGTGCGTTATCCAATTTTCACCGATTTTTCGATAACCAAGTCGCTTGCGCGCTTGGGATTGATCGGCGTCCAGTTCCAAAATCCGCAGATAATGCCGATTTGCCAAATCGTTCAAATTTTGCGATAGACAAATTTCAGCCAACTTGAGATGCGTTTCGACAGATTCCGCTAAAAACGGCGCTTTGGCATAATATTGTTCACGAACTTTCGAATTCTTCACCACGCGGCGTACCGCTTTGCCATTGGAAAGTTCAACGGCGATACCGTCCATGAATTGAATCTGCCATTTTTTTCGCGGCGTTTCCGATTCGTTAAGAATTTTCCCTTGTACCGAAACGCCGTTTGTCAGCTCAATTTCTTCCGCCGAAAGAATTGCCGTCAGAAAAAATATTAAGAGAACAAAAAAAATGATATTGAATTTAGTACCCATAAAAAACGTAAATGATAGATGAAGTTTGTTAATTCTAAACCTTAAAACCTGACTCCTTCTTCAGCGGGCGACGGGCGGGAAATACCATGTCGATTGTTGCGTTTGAGTTACGACAATTCCGTTTTCTTAAACGCACAAGGACCGAGAATGGTTTCAATGTCGGATTCTTCTAATTCTTCGTCTTTGACAAGCCGTTCCGCTAACGTTTCGAGTAACGAACGTTTTTCTTCGAGAAGAACTAATGCGTCCGTTTCCGCGCTGCGGAGAATTTCAACGGTTTCGTTGTCGATGATTCGCGCGGTTTCCTCGCTGTATTCGCGGGTTTCCGAAATTTCGCGTCCCAAAAACGGATGCGCTTCGCCGACCCGAAATGCAATCGGTCCCAACATTTGACTCATTCCCCAGTGAATCACCATCCGTCGAGCCAGTTGCGTCGCGCGTTTCAAATCGTTTTCCGCGCCGGCAGAATATTCTTTCGTGTACAAGCGTTCCGCCACGCGACCGCCCATGAGAAACGTGATTTCCGCGCGAAGCTGCGTTTCGGAAATGCTTAATTGTTCTTCTTCCGGCGTCACCATTGTCGCGCCGAGCGCGCGTCCGCGCGGAATAATTGATACTTTATGAACCCGCGAATTGACCGGTTTGAACCATCCGACAATTGTATGTCCCGCTTCATGCCACGCCGTTTTACGTTTTTCGGATTCGTTCAGCGTTTCTTCGCGTTTCAATCCCATTACCACTTTGACATGCGCGTAATCAAAATCGGATTGTTCGACTTTTTCTTTATTCTGTCGCGTCGCCCAAAGCGTCGCTTCGTTGACCAAATTCCGAATATCCGCGCCGGTAAAACCAACTGTTGAACGCGCCAGCTTTTCAATATCGACATCGTCCGCAACCGGCGTTTTTCGCATATGAACCTGAAACATTTCGATTCGTCCTTTGAGCGTCGGACGATCCACCGTAATATGCCGGTCGAAACGTCCCGGACGCAGCAACGCCGGATCAAGAACATCGGGGCGGTTTGTGGACGCCAGCACCATGACCATATCGTCGCTTTGTTCAAAACCGTCCATTTCGCTCAAAATCTGATTGAGCGTCTGTTCCCGTTCATCGTGTCCGCCGCCGAGTCCCGAACCGCGTTCGCGTCCCACCGCGTCAATTTCATCGATAAACAAAATCGCGGGCGCGTGAGCTTTCGCCGTATCGAACAAGTCGCGCACGCGGCTTGCTCCAACGCCGACATACAATTGAATAAATTCCGAACCGTTAATTGAATAAAACGGAACGTCCGCTTCGCCGGCAATCGCGCGAGCCAACAACGTTTTCCCCGTTCCCGGCGGACCGAGCAGCAACGTTCCTTTAGGAACTCTCGCGCCCATTTTTTTGTAACGTTCAGGATGACGGAGATAATCGACAATTTCTTCCAATTCTTTTTTAACGCCTTCAAGTCCGGCAACGTCGCGAAACGTCGCTTTTTGAGCGCCGGATTGATACAACCGCGCCTGACTTCGTTGAAAATTCGGATTGACCCCGCCCATCATTCGATCCTGCGCGCGCCGCATCATAATCCAAAAGACGATGAAAATGATCATCGGTATGGCGAAAAATAAAAGCGTCAACCAAATCGTGTTGTCTTCCGTTTTTTTGGCGCGGTAATTTCCTTCCAGAAGTTCATTGAGATTTTTGTCGAGATTTCCCGGCGCAAACGCCAACGGAGAAATTTCCGTAAAAAATCTTCTCTCGATTTTTTGAGGTTGTTTGATCGTCTCGTCGAAAGTCAAATCTTCCATTTTCGGAATCTCGCGAAATTCTCCGGCAAGTTCCGAACCTTGAATTTCAACTTTTTGAACATTTTGCCTTTCTAATTGTTTGCAAAAATCTCCCCAACTTATTTCCGTACGGGGATCGTTTGTTCCCGTGTAATAAATGAGAAAAACGATTCCCGCCAAAGCAAGAATAATAAACAGCGTCGGAATCCCCGCTCGCGGCGCAATTGGTCCGAGAGAATCCGGTTTGGGATGCGGACGGTTCGTCGGTTCATCGGAATTTTGCGGATTATCGTTGTTGTTATTTTGCTCTGCCATGAAAATTACTCGCGTGTTTCTCATCAAAAAGTTCGCGTGTTGTTTGAAAATTTCTATTGATTACGTCTCGACGTCCCAAAATCAATTTTGAGGAGTAAATTATAGACAATTGTTTAATTCTTGTCAAATAGTTTTGGCAAAATTTCTTCAATATACCGTATTTATTTTTTTGTTTGAAATTGCGCGGATAATAATAGGGTAGGGCAGTTTAAAAATTTTAGAAGAATAAAAAGAATTAGGGCGATAAGAAAGACGCGGATGTTTGCTGTTGAATTTTTTTTTGGAATCGATTAAACTGATAAAAGTGATTATGTCAGCGTAATGAAATTATTCTATTTTTTATCGAAAGGAAAACTGTGAGTAGAGCAGACGAGTATTTTGGAAAATATCGCATTGTCAATGTCGTTAATGTCGGTCAAACCAGCGCCTTATTTCAAGGTTACGACAGCGATACCCGTCAATTTGTCGGAATTAAAACGCTACAAAACCGTTTTGCTCGCGACCGCACGCAACTTTCTTTTTTAAAATGGGAATATGAAGTAGCCAAAACTCTAAATCATGAAAGAATTATAAAAATTTATGAATTTTCTTGGGACAAGCAACTTCCCTACCTTGTTATGGAATGGTTTCCTGAACCTAACGTAAAGACATTGTTGAATGGAGGTTATGACAATTATGCTTATCTCGTTCCGCAAATTTTCCGTGAAATGACAGAATCGCTGGGATACTTGCACTCCCAAAAATGGGTTCATCGTGACGTAAAACCGGATAATTTTTTGTTCGGGGAAGGGAAGGGCTTGAAAATGATAGACTTTGCCCTAACAAAAAAAGCGAAAAAAGGATTTGCCGCGATGTTGGGTTTTCGTTCAAAGGCGCAAGGGACGGCAAGTTATATTGCACCGGAGCAAATTCTTTCCAAATCCATTGATCCGCGATCCGATGTTTACAGTTTGGGGTGTGCGTTTTTTGAACTTTTATCGGGTCGTCCGCCCTACACGGCAAATTCTGTTCAGGAATTATTGCAAAAGCATGTTTCAGCACAAATTCCGTCGATTACAGCAAGAAACCATAATGTTACGCCGGAAATGGCTAATTTAATTTACGCAATGTTGGCAAAAAAATCGGATTATCGTCCGAAAAATTGTACGGAATTGTACAAACACATTATTTCTGTACGAATTTTCAAAAAAACTCCGACTCGTGAAAATAGCGGTGGAATGTAATTGAATTATCGTACAAAAATAAATATTTTATGAAAATTTTCCATTCAAACAAAATAGGGTAGGGCGACAAATTTTTGGGAATAAAAAAATGGTATTGATTTTATTGGAAAATTTGTCAAAATTCATATTATAAATCTCATCGGCAACAAAGTCGTGGAATTTTTTGCGAAAAAAGACGATTAAATTTTATTATTTGTTTTTTCGCTTTTAGAAAACATTGAATCTTTCTGAAAATTGAGGGCAAAAAAAATGGCAATCACCGAACAACGTCTTTCTTTTGAGCGTCCGATTTTTGAACTTGAAGCAAGAATTGAGGAGTTGAAAAAAAGTGTTGGCAATTCTGGCGTTAGGGAAGAAATCCAGAGTTTGCGGCGAAGTCTGATTGATTTACAAAAACAGATTTATTCATCGCTTCAAGCGTGGGAAACGGTCGAAGTGTCGCGTCATCCTGACCGTCCGCAAACGGTAGAGTATTTGAATCTTGTATTTGATGAGTTTGTTGAGTTGCATGGCGATCGATTTTTTGGAGATGATAGGGCAGTTCGAACAGGTTGGGCAAAACTTGACGAATATAAGGTTATGGTCATTGGACATCAAAAAGGAAGAAATGTTAAGGAAAGAATTGTTTGCAATTACGGTTGTGCGCATCCTGAAGGTTACAGAAAAGTTATTGGTAAAATGAAACTTGCCGCGAAGTTTGGTTTGCCGGTCATATGTTTTATTGACACTCCGGGAGCTTTTCCGGGAATAGCGGCTGAGGAACGTGGGCAGGCTCTTGTGATTGCGCAAGCGATGTTTGAAATGTCGATTTTGCCGACGCCCGTGATTTGCGTTGTGATTGGCGAAGGCGGAAGCGGGGGCGCGCTTGGTCTTGGAGTTGGCGACCGTGTGGCAATGCTTGAACACGCTTATTATTCTGTCATTAGCCCTGAAGGTTGTGCCGGTATTCTGTGGAAAAGTCATGAATATAAAGACAAAGCGGCGCAAGCGCTCAAAATGACTTCGCGTGATCTTTTGCGACTTGGAGTCATTGAGGAAATCATTGAAGAGCCGCTTGGCGGCGCGCATCGCGACCATCAAGCGACGGCGTCTCACATGAAGCAATATCTGAAAACGCAACTTCGAGAGCTGACAAAAATTCCGACTGATATTCTTGTGGAACAGCGTTACCAACGTTTCCGTCAAATGGGCGTATATCTTGAACGCCATCACATTCATCATAAAACAGCAATGACTCAACAAGAAGAGTGTATTGCTTGATCAAAAGGGCAGGGCGATATATTTCGGTTTTAAATGGTTCTACCTGCCTCTTTGTTTGTTTTTATAAAACATAAAAAATTTTTTCTTTTTTCCAATTTTTCAATCTAAACTTTTCCTCCTGATGTTCAAAAAGGGGTTCAAAATTTCGTGAAAAATTTTCTCTAGTTTAAATTTCTAAAATCGCAACGTCCGATAATGTTTCTTATGTTCGGTCACGCTGGTTTATAAATATTCTGCAAGTTATTTGTTGACAATATCTTACGTCATTTCTGGCGAAATTTGCAAAGTGGTTTTTACAGGCGATT
>JAISZO010000322.1 GCA_031269105.1 Planctomycetaceae bacterium
GGAGCTATTTATGTTTCCAATATTTCCGATAATCGTAATGTAACAATCACGGATACGGAGTTTGGCGGAACAGAAGAAACTGATGGGAATACAGCGACTTACGGCGGCGCGATTTACGCTTCTGAAACAGATGTAACAATAACAAATACAGAATTTAGCAAAAATGAAGCGGTTTACGGCGGCGCGATTTACATTGCCGAAAGTTCCGACTTGACAAGCATCGAATTGAACGACGTTACATTTGAAGGCAACTCTGCTCAAAATGATCCTGTAAACGGTAATAGTTCTGCTATCGCCAAGTTAGCCGGTTCAACACTGTTAATTAACAAAGACGGTGTAAATGTTTCGGCGAACGCTCTACTTGAATTTTTGAGCGATGATGAGTATGCTGCTAAATTGCCTTGATTGGTTTGAGATTTTATTGACGTCCTGTAAAAATGCGACATTTTAGTCTAACAACAAAGGGTGGATCAATGTATCTGCCCTTTGTTGTATTTTTTATGTACTATTTACGCCGTATGTACTTCTTACGCCGTGATTCTTATGAATTTTTGATACAATCATCATCTCGATTTCAAAAATTATTCTCGTCTTAAGAGTTTCCGATATTTTCTTTGTGATGAGATTTGAAATAAAAAATATGATTCAATCATCTATCCGCGAAACGGCGAAAGACTGCAAAACAATCAAATATCTTGTGAAATTTCGCGGCTTTCATTGATAAAAAAATCATTTCAATTCTCTTTGGTTTTATGGATAAAATAACCTATCGCGAAAAGGATGCGTTTCATGTTCTCAGTAAAAAAATTTCTCAACATTTTGCAGATTCTCTCAATATCAGCGCTCGCGCAGTCGGTAAATCATTTTGCCGTTGCGGAATTTCCCTTGCATTCTTCTTTGAGTTCCGGCAAAGAACCGCAAGGATCGCAAACAATACAATCGGAATCGCCGCAACACGAGCGGTTGTCGGTAATCATTTCGCCAAGACAATCGTTGACGTTTCAGCAATCGAACAAAGAGAAAACGTCTCAAAATACGTCTTCTCAATTTCCGTTGACGCAACAATCTTTGCCGCAAGTTTCTGAATCGCTTCGAGAAGAACGCTATTCAAAGGTACAACCGGCTTCGTTGCTGCAAACGCCTCCTCCGAACAATAGCCAACCGGTCGTTCATTCTTTTTCTCCGAATGCGCCGACCTCAGACGCTTCGTCGCATGAAAAGAGACCGCATAAAAATTTGCGAAATTATATGCCCAATCCGTCGTCGCAAATTTTTGAACGCCGCACGGAAGGGTATTCGATTGCCCAGTTGCAACAATTGGCGTTGCAAAACAATCCCATGTTGATGAAAAAACAACGCGAAATCCAGGCGGTTTACGGGCAATGGCTGCAAGCGGGGCTTTATAAAAATCCGTCGATCGGTTTTTTGAGCGACGATTATTCCGATCGGGGAACAATGGGGAAACAAAGTCTTTCCGTCGAGCAGGAAATCATTCGCGGAAACAAACTTGCGTTATCGCGCGGCGTGGAACGTTGGTCGTTGGAAATCGCAAAGAAAGAATTGGAAATTGCTCAGCGAAAAGTCGAGAACGACGTCAGAGCGTTAGCGTACGATGTGATTTTTTTTGGAAATCTTGCGATTGCTTATCAGGAATTGGCGGAAATCACGGAAGAAAGCGTGCGACTTTTCGAATCGCTGGTCGGTACCGACGAATTGGGAAAAAGCGATTTGCTGCAACATCGCATTTTATGCAACCGAACGATTGTTGAACTTGCGAAAGCGGAACAGGACGAACAAAAAAAGTGGGAAGAACTTGCGGCGTTGATTGGACAACCGAATCTTGTCAAACGTCCGATGATCGACCGGCTTCGCGACGTCAATCAGAATCTTATTTTTGAAACGGAGTTGCGCCGTTTGATTGCCGAAAGCCCCGAGTTGCAAGCGGAATATTTTCGTAAACAAAAAGCGAATTGTACGATTGCCCGCGCGAAAGCGGAGAATGTTTCCAATGTAACGGTTGGCGGAAGTTTCGCGTACAATGTGAGTAATGAAACGTTTTTTGCGGGCGTTGGCGTGAGAATGCCGCTTCGCGTTTACGACCGCAATCAGGGAAATATACGGAGGACGCAAGCGGATTCCATGGCGCAATCGAACGAGATTGAGCGAATTCAATTAAAATTACGGACGCGGCTTTTGAGCGAATGGAACGGATACGCAAAATCCATTAAAGTGATCCGCCAGTACGAAGAAACCATTTTGCCCGACGCGCGGGAAAGCGTTGATTTACTCATCAAAAGCACGAAACAAGGCGAAACGGTTTCGTTGGAACAACTCATCGCCCAAGAAACGTATATTCAAACGATCATCGAATACCTGAATGCCTGGCATGATATGGCAATCTCCGCAACGTATGTCGAAGGATTGTTACTCAAAGGCGGGTTGGCGGGCGAGTAAAATGATTTTGTTATGATTCGGCGGAAGATGCACGAATTTTCAATCAAAATTGTTACTATAAAGACCGTGTTTTACGGCGTTGCGTTTTTTGAAAAGAGCGTTTTTAGAGATTCTTCGACGAAATTTGAAATTTTGCGACTTCATCGCAAAAATAAGGAATAGTTGAGGTTTCTGATAATTTTCCCAAAGAATGACAAAAGCGATAGAAATCGGTAAATGAGTAGGAATCGCAAATTTTATTGCGACAAAAATTCAAAAATTGAGTAATTTTTACAAATATTACAAAAAAATTTCAATAAAAAGGCATGAATCTGCTAAAATTTGACGATAAAGTGCATTAAAGCGTTTGTAAAAACGTTTGAAGTGTAAAATAGCGAGACATTAACAAAAAAGGAATATACCCTTTGGGATAAATTCGTTGACCAAATTCCCCTCTTGGTCTTTTTCAAGGAAGAACGAATATGAAAAAACAAACATCTTTTCTTATTTCAACGTTGATCTTGTTGACGGCTTTTAGCGCGTTGACGGGATGTCGAACCAATGGCGCCCCGCTTTACAAAGTAACGTCGTGGGAGTTTTACAATCCATTTTCTAAAGCGTCGAAAAAAGATAATACGATTGACGATTACGCCCTTGCGAATGACATTGAAGATTCTTCGCGTAGTAATCTTCCTAAAACGGAGGTCGCCGTTCCGCGCGACGGTTATTTGAACGGAAGCAATCCGGCTCGTGAAACCCGCGTTGCCAAGGCGGCTCCGGCGAGTACGCGAGTCGATACGTTTGACGCGCCGAAAAATTATTCAACGCAGCCATCGACGGTTTTTGCCGGCAACAACAATATTAATCCTGCAAATTCCGCCGATCCGTTAGCGGGAACAATGCCTGGTAATATGACGGCGTTAAACAATACGCCAAACAGCGCGATTCCGTCCTACGGTTCTACAACTCCGATTGGCGCAAACAATCCGCAACAAGCAGGAAATTCATTTGCCGCGAATCAACTACAGAATGGACAATTTAATACGGTACAGCAAGGAGTAGCGCCCGATAGGATGAATCCGGCGGGAATGAGCAATGCTCCCAATACGATGTATGCCGGAAACGTAGCGACGTCGCCAGCCAATCCGTATCATGGTTATAATCCTTCTGCGGCGGGAGCGTCGAATCCTCATACGGCAAATCCGAATGGAACGGTGTTTGCGCAGCATCCAACTTTGGAAACGGCAGGTTATCCAACGGGAAACGGTTACGATCCGAATCAAACGATTCCCGGTTTAGGAACGCCGGCAGGCGCGTCGCCGAATGCAATTGCGTCCAATAACGGAGCGGGATACGTCGGCGATATATCCGCCGGAAATTCTTTGAATAATTATAATCCCGCCGCAACAGGAACAACGCAGCCGAATGCCGTCCAAAATCCCAATCAACCGTTGTTGTATCCGAATAATACGCCGGGATCCGCAATGCCGAATGCGGGAAATTACGACATACCGACGAATTCCGCAGTCGGAAATTCCAATGCAATGAACATGAACTATCAGAATCCGCAAACACAGCCGCAGGTTTATAATAGTGGTTTTCAACCTTTTTTTGCTCCGGCAGGCGACGACAGTTACCGACCCGGCGGTTATTAAGAATTGAGACGCGGCGATTACGGAAATTTTTTCTTTTCGCATCAACGGAATTTTGTCCTTTAACCCCATGAAAGTCCGTTTGCAACGTTATTTTGCGAATGGGCTTTTTTTACGTCTCGAAAACCTCTCAATATTTCTTTTTTCATCGCGAAACAGCAAAGAAGGTCTCAGTTACATTGACATGTCCGTTTTGCGGAAGTGAAAAAGTCGGCAAAAACGGAACCAACAACGGGAAACAACGCTACATTTGCAAAAATCCGGAATGTTCTCATAAAACATTTTATGGCAACTTCTAAAAACCTTCAACAAACAAATTTGGAATATTTTTTCGACAGGATTAACATGATTTACAGAATAGATTGGAATAAAAAATCTTGCCAATCCTGTCTAAAAAATAAGTTTTTAGAAATACTACTAGGACGAAACGATTGACTCGCGAAAACACGCTACCAGACAAAATTGATCTGAAAATGGAGAATAAACTTAAATTACGACTCAATACGCTCATGCAAACCAATTAAATTACCGCGCCCGCCGTAAGATTGGGCGAGTTCAGCGGAACGTTGAGTTGCCGCTTCGATAGCGGCGATCATGGCGGCGCGAACGCCGCGTTCTTCTAACACGTGAATTCCGGCGATTGTCGTTCCTGCGGGACTGGCAACGCGGTCTTTGAGTACCGCCGGATGTTCTCTCGTTTCTAGCGCCATCGCGGCGGTTCCTAATAATGTTTGCGCGGCAAATTGAGTTGCCAATGCACGCGGCAATCCCATTTTGACGCCGCCGTCGCTCAACGCTTCAATAATCATACAAACAAACGCCGGACCGGACGCGGACAAACCGGTCGCTGCGTCGAGAAGTTTTTCAGGCAATTGTTCGGCGACGCCGACTGTTTCTAAAAGCGTTTTCACCAGCGTCAATTCGTTGCGGGAAACGTTTTCTAACGCGGTAAAAGCGCTGCTTCCTTTGCCGACAAGACACGGCATGTTCGGCATAACTCGCACGATTTTTACATCCGCTCCAAGACGTTCCTGAAAAAACGCCAACGGAAGTCCTGCCGCAATAGAAACAACAAGCGTTTCCGACCGAATTTTTCCGGCTATTTCCGTAAGCGCCCCGTTCATTTGTTGCGGTTTTACGGCAAGAAATAACACGTCCGCCTTTTGCGCCAATTCAACATTTGTGCGGCAAAGCGCCGCGCCGATTTGTTTGACGAATCGTTCCGCCGAAGCGGTTATTACGTCGCTTACAAAAAGATATTCGCCGGACGCAATGCCTGATTTCGTAAAACCAACAGCTAACGCCGTCGCCATTTGTCCCGCGCCTAGAAAACCAATATTTGGGGTTTTGATATTTTCAATCATTTATTTTTCTCGTCGAATCATTTTCAATAAAACTATTAATTAAGGGGCTGACGCCGATAATTTCTATTTTTCAATGAATTTTCAAGCTATTTTAATTCATTTTTCTAGAGTTATCAATAGAGTTGTTTTGGCGCCGCCGACTGGCGTTCCTCCACTCAAAGGACAAAAGTATCTCCACAAATTTTAACGGAGAAATTTTCCATCGAAAACCTTATTTTCACCTTTTAAATATCGCTAGTTTATTTATTTTCTCTATTTTGGAATTACTCTTTAACTCATAAAATTTTTTTTAAGAAAATTTTAAAATCTTCCACATTCCTCTTGCTTGATTCAAAATTTTGGTGTACACTAGGAATCAATCAATGAAACATTGAGACAAAAATTATGTTGATTTTTGCTTCTCAATTTCAAAAACTAAAAAATGTTAGAAGGAGTTTCGACTATGAAAAAGTTGAACAAAGCGTTTGATTTTCTTGAACTTCGGCATAATGTATCGGGGGGGGGGGTACGTAAAATGGCTAATAAGCCGTATTTTACGTACTGTAACGCTCTTTATTGCCCGCGTTATTACGAGTCTTTTTGCTTGTATAATTGCGCGCATTTCTGCCTGTTCGAGCGTTTTTGCCCGTTTGGGAAAACAATCTTTGATTCGCCGGGCGTTTACGCTTGTCGAATTGCTCGTTGTGATTGCGATCATCGGAGTTTTGATCGCATTACTTTTGCCCGCCGTTCAAGCCGCACGCGAAGCGGCAAGAAGAATGCAATGTACCAACAATCTCAAGCAGATCGGTCTGGGCATTCACAACTTTCACGATACAAGAAACGGTTTACCGCCGAGCGGAATCGCTCATGAAAAAATCGGACCGTTGGGATTTTTGTATCCCTACATTGAAAAAACATCGCTTTGGGACATTCTCACGTCGCCCAACCAAGTAACCGGTACAGATGCCGCAGATTCTGGATCTAACGGTCGTCATGGTTTGCTTTCTCTGCCGCACACCGGCGAGGCAAGCGGTTGGTTTCGCGGATTGTCGAAAGAATTACGTGATTCTTTCGGAAGCGTTTCCACTTATCAATGTCCGTCGCGTGGCGGCGCAACATTTTTTTGGAATACCGGCTGGGTTAACGGCGATGGTCCTGTTTCCGCTTACACACTCATCATTACAAGACGCGACGGTTTCACTAGCAACCGCGCTACGTATTTTGAAGGTTGGACGCACTATAACACTCCTACGGGACTGAATCTGACCGACCCAACAACAATAGAACGTTTAACCCTCTTTAATGGTCC
>JAISZO010000372.1 GCA_031269105.1 Planctomycetaceae bacterium
GTATCGCATGAAAACAATTTTCGGACAAAATTTGAAAAACAGAAACAAAGAATCGCAAGATACCGAAGTAAAAGTGAGATGCAAAATCTTGAATCACTTCACAAAAAAAGGATTGCCGATTTTTGTGATAATTTAATTAGGAAACAAGACTTGAGAAATATATAAATTTACTCACGAAATATGAGCTAAAACGATATGGATATGCACAACGTCAATTGGAAAACAAGTAATATATTTTTTTATTTGGAGTTTTTAGTTTTATGGGGTTATTGCATTGAAAAATTCTGTTTACTATCTTTTCACAAAAACAAAAATTTAAGTGGCTTTAGTATATCAAGCGCTATTTGACAATTAAATAATAAAACTCATTTCAACATAATGATGCGATTATTACTACAATTCGTTTTTGTAGTTATCGCATCGCAATTTATCGCCGGTTTTATTCCTGTTTACGGTTCGATTGCGGACGGCGTGAACATTGCGATTCATGCGGCTCGCGAAAATTATGCGGAGGCGGCATGGAGCGCTGTTGCGTTAGTTCCGTTTGTCGGCGATAGTATTGCGGTTATACACAAAGACGCAAAAATCCTTAAAGCGGCGGACAAAGCGATAGACGCCGTGAAAACCGCCGATAAGGCGGGCGACTCGCTCAAAGCCGCGAAAACTCTGGCGGATACCGCGCTCGACGCTACTAAAAAATCCGGTAATCATGTTGTTCAGGATTCCAAGAGTTTATTGAAATCCTGTTTCCTTGCGGGAACGTTGGTTTCAAAATATTCCGAAAACGGAGTCAACAAGAGAGAACTTGTTCCGATTGAAAGCATTCGTTTTGGCGATAAGGTTTGGTCGTTTAATCATGCGACGCAACATTGGGAACCGCGACTTGTTCTTGAAACCTTTAGAAGAAATTATACGGGCGACGTCGTTGCGATTCAATTGGAAGAAGAAACGATTAACGCAACGGGCGGTCACCCGTTTTGGGTAACAAGTGGAGAAGATTTAGAAAGTCGCCCGCTTTGCGATTGTTTACCGTCAACAGAGCAAAACATTACGCTGCAAGCGTCGGCGTAGTTCCATCGAACCGGTGCTTGGACATTTGAAAAGCGACGTTGTTTGGGGCGATGTTTTTTGAAAGGATTGGCGAGCGACTCGCGTACTTTTGTTACTTTTGTCGATTGATCGCCGCTTTTCATCAACTTGCCGCCCTCGTTATCGCCTTGCCAAACATTCCGATCGCCAAACAAAAATCGTAAAATAAACAAGTTTTTTTTCAGGGGCGACTACTTATTTTTTGCTGATAAAGAATGGCGTTGAGAATCTGGCAAAGGTCTGTCATTCTAGGACAACCGCTCGTAGAAAGAACGATGAGCGGATGAAGGAGCTCCCATTGAGCGTCAGTCAAGTTGGTTGGAAATTTTGGTGTTGTGAAGCGGACATGAGAGAAAAAGGTAAATTGAAGTTAATGAGTTTTGATAACAACAAGAGAAGAACTAGAATAATCGAAGAATAACTCTTTTGCCGATTTAATGTAAGCGCTGTTATCCAAAATTACCAAGTTACCGCTCTCTTTGTAACATGGAAAAACTAAAAATGAAAAGTTGGGCAAATGATTGTTTCAATCCCAGAGCGACAAATTCCGCTTGCGAAACTTTTAACTTTCATTTTAGAATCCCACTTTCCACATTTCCGAACCTCTCGGATTTACGAGATTGTTTGGTAATGTATGAGAATTATTTTGCGGAACGTCGTTTCTGTTATTCGGCGTGACGTCATTGTTATCAGGTCGAGCGTAAGACGGAACGGAAGCGATTTGCGGCGCGTTGGAGCGAGGAAATTCCGGCGACGGATTCGATTGTACAACTTTGTCATTGGGTGAAATTTTTGAAATATGAACTCGCTGCGAATCGTTTTGTTGCCCGCTCGGCGCGTATGTTGCTCTTGCCGGATGATATGGCGAATTGTTTTGCTGCACGGGCGGCGCATACATTGTTTCCATCGGGGAATTGTACGCGGGTTGTTGCGGCGTTTCTGTCGGAAATTGCGATTGTTGCGGCGGTAACGGTTGCTGTCGTTGCAATATTTCATTCAACGGCGGAACTTGATTTAATTGCGGCTGCGACGGATTAAGCGTCGAATAGTACGTCGGCGTGGACGGTTGTTGCGCCGTGTATTGCGGTTGTTGTTCTTGCGGATTCCGCGATGGTATCGAAGGCAATTGCGAACGCGGCGTTTCCGGCGATAACAAGGAATTGATCAGCAATTCCTGATTGGCGTTTTCGCTCGCGGTTACGGGAAGCGCCGACGTTAAATAGAGCGTCTCGTCCATGAGAGGAATTTGCGGCGACGACGGACGCGATAACGCCGTCAACAATTCGTTATAATGGATAAAATGTTCCGTTTTCGGCGGATGGATTTCGCAATGATTGTCGATTGTTATGAACGGAACGTTTTGCATTACGGGACGAATTCGCATTCC
Organism: Planctomycetaceae bacterium; assembly: GCA_031269105.1. Classification (GTDB taxonomy): domain Bacteria; phylum Planctomycetota; class Planctomycetia; order Pirellulales; family Thermoguttaceae; genus WRMR01. The sequence continues at coordinate 2,477 of JAISZO010000372.1, forward strand.
TTTCGCGTCGAAAAGAAACGCAAATGACGCGTTTCGAAAGGAAACGTCCGTTTCCGGCGGCGCGGCGGTTGGCGGCGCAATATTCAGTTTAATTCCTTGCGCTAACCGCTTTAATCCCGACCAATTTACGTTTCCTTGTCCCTTCCAAAACGCTCCTTCCGCATATTCCAATTTCAAAAACGCCGAATTATCCGGCACGCTCTGAAATACCGCCGACGCAAGCGATAACCGATCCGCTTTTCCTTTTACCGAAAACGGAAACGGCTCGCGCAAAAACGTATCCAGTGAAATGTCGGCAAGAGAAACGCGATGAAGTTCCAACCGCCGCGACCGACGCTTCATCATATCCGCCGTATCGATAAAAACGAATTCTCCGCAAAAGGAACTTTGTTCTCCAAAACTTGCGAAAAATGGAAGAAACGACGCAAGCCATCGCGTTGGCAGTACCGCGTCGGCTGTTGTCAAACGAAGAGTCGTTGACGGCGACGCCTGACGTTCCCGTAAAACGGTCAACCGAAGCGTTTGAACGTCGGCGTGTTTCTCCTGAAATTGAAACGCCGCCGAAAATACGGTTTTTTCCTTTTGCGGACGAAATTCTGCTTGTAAATTTTTGAACGTAATCGGCTCCGTCCGCGCTCGTTCGGTACGCGGCGCGGAAAATGAATCTTGCGGATTCTTCAACGCGCCGGAAGAAACGTTTTCAAGATTGTTTTTTTGCGAATTGAGAAAAATGTGAATTTCACCGACCGAAAGCGTAACGGGAACCGCGCCAAAAACAGGGCGTCCGTTTGGAGTTTCCGCATAAGGAATTTTTGTCAACAATGCGTTAAGCGTTTCCCGTATTTGCGGCGCAGCGGTTTCGTTACACGAAATTTGCGGAATCCCGCACAAATAATAACCTTGTTTCGTTCCCCAAAACGAAAAACAAAAAAACGCGACCGAAGAAAAAAAATTCCTCTTATACGAAGTTCGTGGAAGATAGGAATCATAAAACGCGGCTGATTGCGTACCGTCCGCGCTCGGCGTCGTTTTGTCCAAATTTTGCGGCGCGGCGGTTATCGGCATTTCGCCCGTCATTTCAATCAATTCCCATTGCGGAATTCGTATCAAAACGTCGTTCGTTTCGCTGTCGAACACGGAAAATTGAGAAAACCGAACAATTCCCGGCGCGGGAAACGTAACGCTTTCGATAGCAATTCGTTTTCCAAGAATATTTGTCATGACCGCTTCCCATCCGGCAACGGTTTTGAGCGAACGACGATCTGCAACTCGGGTTAGCACAATAATTAACAGCGCTGGACCGAGCAACAAAAATATTAGCAGCGTCAACCAACGCCGTGTTTTATCATGTAATTTGAACATCCGTTTTCAATTTAAAACGCAATTCTCAAACTGCGTTATTTGCGACGTCTATAGTGAATACTGGCGATTGGATAAAATATCTGGTTGTGTTGGCTTGGCGATATTGATCCATTGCCACAAAATACTTTTATCTTATCATTCATTTCGGTCAGTTAGGAGTATAAAATTTGACGGAACTCTTGACAAACTTTTGGTTTTCTTGTTTTATCAAAATTACTATTTATTTAGTCAACTTTTCATTATTGGTTCAATTCGAGAACATTAGCGTATGTTTATTAAGCGTAGCTGTTCGTAATACTTGTGAAATTATGCAATGAAATAATTTTAGGCAATTGAAGTATATAAAGTAAAATGGCTAAATTTTATATTCGTCAATAAATTACGCGATTGAAGTTTATCATTTTCAGTTTTTTAAGGCAATACAGAAAAATTAGACTGATTTGTTTTTTCAATTTTTCTATCTATTTTGATACCTTTGGTGAAATAGATAAATATTTCAAGTGGGATATTCGGTTGATTTTTCTTATTTTTAATTATCATTTTTTGACTTATGAAATTTTTTTCAAGAAAAATTAAAATTTTCCCACATTCCTCTTGCTTGATTCAAAATTTTGGTGTACACTAGGAATCAATCAATGAAACATTGAGACAAAAATTATGTTGATTTTTGTCATTTCAGTTTCAAAAAACAAAAAAATGTAGAAGGAGTTTCGACTATGAAAAAGTTGAACAAAGCGTTTGATTTTCTTGGATCTCGGCAGAATGTATCGGGGGGGGTGGGTACGTAATATGGCTAATAAGCCGTGTTTTACGTACTGTAACGCTCTTTCTTGCCCGCGTTATTACAAGTATTTTTGCTCGCATGATTGCGTGCATTTCTGCCCGTTTAGGAAAACAATCTTTGATTCGTCGGGCGTTTACGCTGGTCGAATTGCTCGTTGTAATTGCGGTCATCGGAGTTTTGATCGCGCTGCTGTTGCCGGCTGTGCAAGCCGCGCGCGAAGCGGCTCGCCGAATGCAATGCTCCAATAATCTCAAGCAAATGGGGCTTGCGGTTCACAACTTCCACGATAGCAAAAACGGTTTGCCGCCTATCGTAGTTTTTACGTGGCGACCTTCCATTTACATGTTGCTCTATCCCTATTTGGAACAACAAGCGTTGTACGACAAAATGGAATCTCAAGGCGTGGTCAACACCGAAACGTTATGCGACCATAAGTGGTTTTACGCCCTGAGTCAAGATGACAAAATTGCTTATGGTTCGGTTTCCGCCTATCGTTGTCCTTCCGGCTACGGTTCGGGGAACGCTTACAAAGACGATACGAGTAACGCCACTTATGCACAAGGACCGCTCACAGATTACTGCGCGCTCGCGGCTCGTCCCGGAAGTCCTAAAAATGCGGATTGGATCTATTATCATCATGAAGGAACCGTTGGTAATTTCAATGGTCCGTTTCGGTCGTCGAAAGTAAAAATGAAAGACAACGGCAATCCCGCAAACACAGGCGACGCTAAAAAAGTTATTAGCTGGCAACCGCGTGAAGGAATGGAGTATTGGCGGGATGGAACTTCCAATCAATTCCTCTTTGCAGAAAAACATATTCCCAGTTGGTCTCGCACTTTGAATACGACAGGCAATGGAATGCACCGTGCGTGGAGCGGCGGTTATTCTTACGCCAACGGCGGTTATGAAGGTTCCAATATCGCGCGTTATGCGACGGATTCTGCGAATCTTTTTGCGAGAAGCGATTCTATCGCGGAAACGAAAGACCAAAGCAAAGACTTAACTCAATATGCAGGCGGTTCCAATTATCCTTTAGAGTAAGTCTTTAACCGGTCAAATTTGTTTTTTCGAGTTGATTTAGCATACGGCTTGACATGGCGATGTGGATCATGGCTTTGCTGGATTCGGTGTTTCGTTCGTAATCCTTCGAGT
>JAISZO010000373.1 GCA_031269105.1 Planctomycetaceae bacterium
CTTGATCTTGATTTTATTGAACAAATGTATCTCGGTCAAAACGTTGAAATCCGCACTGCGATTAGTAAGATAGGCAACCGTTCTTTTTGCGTAGAACAGGAAGCATGGCAAAATTCGCGTTGTTGCACGCGCGGACATGTCGCGTTGGTTCATTTTGACGCGGCGACGCAAAAATCAATCCCGTTACCGGAAGATATTCGCCAACGTCTTCATGAACATTTGATAGAAAATGCTTGATTACAAGTCGTTTTCTTTTTTCGACTCGCTCAACCATTCCGGCAATTGGACGCATTTTGCGCAAAATGTTGAGACGTCATTTTTGTATTGATTGAGTTCGGGAAAATGTTACGGGATTTCCGTTGTTGACAGCGATAATTTCTTTTAACGTAATATTTTATTGTCTTTCGATTGAGCAAATGAATAGGCGGCAAATCTATTCGTTTTCGATACAAATAAAAACAATACCGTTTCGTTAATCCCCGCATGAAACAAGCGCCAAATCATCTATGTTTTAAAATGGTTTTGCATGACCATTTTCCGCACAAATTTTGCCCCATGTAGAATCAACAGAACCGTTGGCATATTCGATTGCGTCAAGTGCATCCTGAACGTATTCGTCCATTTTATCCATCGGCACGTTTTCTTTGTGCGACATACCGCAATTGATTACAAACATTGCGTCGGCTTTCAGGTCTTCGCACATTTGAAGATATTCGTGGTATCCGAGACCGTTTGTGGAATGATAGCCCCACAAATTCGGCTGCGTCCAACGGTCAAATTCCGGTCCGATGGTTCGTTTCCAACGCGACGCTTCCGACATCGTGTTCCCTTCAACCCAACAGCCGCCGGGAAAACGTACAAACGCCGGTTTAATCGCAGCAAGTTTTTCCATCAGGTCAATTCGCAAACCATGATTTTTGTATGTTTTGACTGGTTTGAGAGAAATGTAATCAAGCCAAAAAATTCCTGTTGACGACGGAATAATTGCCAGTCGAGTGTTGGGATCGTCGGTTTCGGCGCGGAAATTAAATTCGTATATTTTCCAGTCTTTCGCAAGTTGTTCCAACTTGATCGAAGCGCGTTTGTTTTTGCCGTCTGAACTTTGAATAATAAAATCAAGTGAACCATCAAAATTATTGTCAGCTTTTCCTTTGACAATTAACTTATATTCGTCGTTTTTTACAACCGGTATTCCCCAATACCCTTCATTGACAACAGCAAAACCGCGATTCGATTCCTCGACTTGAACTCGTAATATTTGGGAGTTATATTGACTTCCCGTATTATTTTTTTCGATGCTGATGTTTCCTGATTTATTGGGCAAAGTAGTTGTTGTCCAAAATTCAGGTTTGGTTTTAAATTCAAAAGACCGGTTACGAATCAATTCCGGATACAGTCCTCCGTCTCCGGCGTGATTGATTTCTTCAAAGAAAATACCGTACAACGACGGACTGACTTTGATCCCCGGCTGATCAACCTTAACCGTCAACGCGGCAGTCAAAGTTTCCTACGGTAATTCCTGCGACAACGCAACTGAACAGTTGACAACGAAAAATGCGAACGCTGAAAAAACAACATCTTGAAATAAACGTTTCATCGTTTTGCTCTCCATTAAAAATTGGTTAACATGCCAATTGATTATCAACGTTGATCATTAAACGATTAACGATCGGCAATCGACGTCAATTATTGACTAAAATCTTTTGTTGTCATTGTAAAAATTCTCCTCAATGAAATGATTGTTTGTGATTTTTTCGGATTGCCAATTTAATGCAAGAACATTTATTCAAAGCTACCTGTTACCGCTCTCTCTGTTGCGCCATAGAGAAAATTTTATTTTAACCGCCGCTTCCGCTCAAAAGAATAACCGCTACGACCGACGAAATCACACTCAATATCCAAAGCGCTATCGTAATATAGTTGAGAATCACGAGAAAATTTGCCGTTCCTCCGCCGAGAAATCGCGGGTCGCCCTTGATTTCATCGCAAACCCGTTTTGCGGCGGGAAGTGCGAATAAAACAAGAATCGGAATAAAAAACGCGATGATACTGAGCGTCAACGCATTTTGCAAATCGGGATGCTGAATCGGTCCGCGACTGAAATCGAGTTTGACTTTTCCTTTTTTCTTTTTCTGATTTTTGGCATTCGGACGATTGCCAAATTCGTCGGGAATTGCAGAAAAATCGCGACGGCTGGAACGAGTCGCCAGCGAAACAAGTCCGATAGCGAACAGCACAACAACAATATTTCCCATCAACCAAGGAACCGGCAATTCCTCGCCGCCTGTTTTTTCCGCCGCAAAAACGCTTGTTTGAAAGGTTTGCAACAAAGCCGCCGCAGTAAAAAGAGACGAAAAACGAAAACACTTGCTCATAAAACACCAATTCTCATTCTTTATTTCATCAATAACGTAATGTTCTTCCAAAACAGATCCTATCCTTATTATATTGACTTCAAATACGGAAAATTGCAAGAGAAAGCCGCATTTTTTCCTGTTTTTTTCGTGAATTGCTTGATATTGTCCGTAAAATTGATTTTTGTTTGAATTTTTATTGGGGCTTTTCACTGTTTCAACCAAAATAAAACGCAACTTTAAGAACATAAACGATTTTTGCGGTTTAAAAAACGTTCTTCTTTCTTACTTTCCGCAATAGTCAATGGCGCGGGCTAATTCGCTTTTGAGGTCGGAGCGGCGGACGATTCGGTCGATGAAACCGTGTTCGAGAAGAAATTCGCTGGTTTGAAAACCTTTCGGAAGTTCTATTCGCAAAGTTGCTTTGATGGTTCGCGGTCCTGCAAAGCCGATAAGCGCTTTCGGTTCGGCAAAAACGAGATCGCCAAGCGACGCGAAACTCGCCGCAACGCCGCCCATTGTTGGATTTGTCAGCACGGAAATAAAAAGTCCGCCCGCTTCATGGAATCGCGCCAACGCCGCCGAAATTTTTGCCATTTGCATCAACGACAAGATTCCTTCGTGCATTCTTGCGCCGCCGCCGGAACCGGAAATAATGATGAGCGGCAAATCGTGTTCGGTCGCGCGTTCGACGGCGCGGGTTAGTTTTTCGCCGACCACCGATCCCATACTTCCCATAATGAATCGCGAATCGGTAACGCCAAACGCAACTCGTCTGGCTCGCACTCGTCCTAAACCCGTAACGGCGGCGTCTTTTAAACCGGTTAATTTCTGATCGTCGGCAATACGTTCTTTGTAACTTTTGCGATCCGTAAAATTGATCGGGTCGGCGGAAACCATGTCGGCGTCCCATTCCTCGAAAGTTCCCTCGTCGAGAACCTGCCTAATTCGCTCCTGCGCGGAAACATACCAATGATAATCGCAATCGGGACAAACTCCCATCCGGCGTTCCGCTTCTTTACGGAAGATCGTCGCCTGACATCCGGGACAACGCACCCAAAGCCCTTCCGGCACGCCGCGTTTCCGATAAATAACTTCCGTTCCTTGATCGTTTACTGACATAATTTTCTTTAATATTAGAATAGACTTATTTAATAACCGTTTGGCGTTCTATGCCTTCTCTCTATTTCCTTATATTGCTATTATAGCGTCTTTAGCGTTATTAAAACAAGTCTAATGCTGAAATTTTCTGAATCTACCGTATTAGGCGTCTTTAAATAATGTTGAATTTTGCAGGTTGCTGCTGACATAAAATTGTAAAAAGGTCATAATTACGTCTTGTATAACCAACGAACAAGGAGGTAAATTATGATCCGTGGAACACCGCCGCCCCAAAGGCGCAATCGTACTATAATTTTGCCGATAGAGCAAGAGGCGTACCACACGATATTGAACGATACGGTGAAATTTCGTCAATGGCTTATGGAAAATTATCGGCGTC
>JAISZO010000410.1 GCA_031269105.1 Planctomycetaceae bacterium
TTTGTTGCGATGTGGTTACTTTATCGTTTACCGGAAATAAAAACGCTCGCAAAAAAAGATTGGCGGCAACAAATAAAACAACTTGTCGCGATATTTGCGATGAGCATTCTCATCATCAATATGGGCTATCTCTTTGAAGGAACGGGAAAACTTCTCGGTTCGTATCGCTTTCAAACGACGTTATTCACCGGCTGTAAAACGCTTGCCGACGTCCCAACCGGCGGCGGAAACCGTTTTGAAAAAACGCCGCTTGCGTATTTTCCGACGCCGTTGCCGTCGAATTTTATTCAAGGAATTGATACGCAACGACTTGACTTTGAACGCGGTTTGCCGTCGTATCTTCGCGGCGAATGGGCAAAACACGGCTGGCGACATTATTATCTTTACTCGCTGCTTATCAAAACTCCATTGGGAACAATCGGATTATTTTTGCTCGCCATCTTTTGTACTTTCTTTCAAAAGGGTTATAACATTTCATGGCGCGACGAGATGATTGTTCTCTTGCCGGGAATTGTTTTGCTTATTTTTGTCAGCAGTCAAACGGGTTTTTCCGTTCATTCACGATACATCATTCCGGCGTTGCCGTTTGCGTATCTTTGGATCAGCAAAGTCGGAAAAGCGTTTACGATGAAACGTCCGATCATCGCAACATTAGCAAGCGTTTTACTCGGTTGGTCGATTTTCAGTAGTTTGTCAATTTATCCGCATAGTTTGTCTTACTTCAACGAGCTTGCCGCGATTCTTCCGACGCCCGAAGATAAAAACTATCAGAAACCGCCGCCGGAAATTATTGAAACCGCTTGGCAAAAGAAAACATTTTGGCAAAAAACGAAATGGCTTCTTGATTCCGGACCGCGAAACGGCGCGCGTCATCTTCTTGACAGTAATATTGATTGGGGACAAGACCTTTTTCATTTGGAACGATGGTATCAAAGTCATTCCGAAGCGGAAGAGATGAAAGTTGCCTCTTGGGGAAGTTATCCGCTGGAATTGACCAAAATTCCACACAAAGACATGCCGCCCGCGAGTGATCCGCAGCCCGGCTGGTATGCGTTAAGCGTCAATTTTCTTTACGACCGCGAAAAACAGTATCGTTATTTTCTCAACTTTGAACCGGTTGACAAGATCGGTTATTCGATTTACATTTATCGTATCACACTGGAGGACGCGAACCATGTCCGCCGCGAAACGGGCTTGCAAGAGATTGAAGCGCCAACGTCGGAACAAAATCAAACAAACGGAACAGCGCCGTGAATAAAATAGTCAAAACAATCGCGAGATATGAGAAATGCGTCAAAAAGCAAATTGGAAAAGAACGCAGACGGCGGTCGCGGTTTTAAAATTTCTTTAATAGACGTCTTAACTTGAAACGGCTGGCGCATGAGTATAATTTGAACGATTTATGGTATCCATTTGCCGATTCATTTTAAACAAAAATTTTATGACGCAATTCAATTTTTCATCTCGTCCTCTTGAAGGAAAAAATGTTTTGTTGACGCGCCCGCGTCGTCAAACGGAGCAATTGCGAGAATTATTTGAAGCGGCGGGAGCAAACGTGTTTGTGCAACCGACGATTGAAATTTTTCCGCCCGACGATTGGACGGCGGCGGATTCGGTGATTTCTTCTCTCAACGATTACGATTTTCTGATTTTTTCCAGTTCTAACGGCGTTTCGTCGTTTTGGGAACGTTTTTATTTCACCGCGTCTTCGCAACAAGAATTACTCGCGCCGTGCGTTTATCCCACGTTGCCGAATCTAAAAATTTCACAAAATCAAAGTTTACAAAATCCCGCGCCGCAAATTGTCGCGGTCGGTCGGGGAACGGCGGAAACGTTACGACATTATAATATTCAAGATAATATTCAAGATATTTTGATTCCAGAAACCAACTTTTGCGCGGAAGGCGTCGTGGAATTGTTAGCAAAAAACGATTTGACCGGAAAGCGTATTTTATTGATTCGCGGCGACAGAGGACGCGATCTTTTGCCCAAAGAACTACGGCGTTTCGGCGCGATTGTCGAGCAGATTTCAACGTACCGCAGCGTTGATGTAACAAAATCTTCGCCGGAAATTGCAAATTTACTTCAATGCGGTAAAATGAATTGGGTTACTGTTACCAGTTCCGCAATTGCGCGGTCGCTGGTCAAAATGTTCGGCGACGACCTTCATAAAACGAAACTGGCAAGCGTCAGCCCGATCACGTCGCAAACGTTGACGGAATGCGGTTTTCCGCCGACTGTCGAAGCGTCGGAAGCGACAATGTCCGCGATAGTGAAGGCGGCGTCAAATTATAAAAAAATCGTTTGAATTGGTGAATTTATGCGTACTGTTTTTTCTGTCGTTGTTGTTCTCCTTACGTCCGTTATCGTTGGCGCGACCGGCGGGTATCTGGCGGGAGTTTATTTTGCCGAAGAACATCCGTATTCGCCGGAACAGGAAAAAGCGGCGATGGCGGCGAAAAATAACGAACCGGACGACTCGCAAACGGAGCAAACGGAAACGCCGCCGTCCGACGAAGACGTCTCGAAACCGGCTCCGCAAGTAGCGCTGGACGAAGAAGAATTTAATTTCGGCGTGTTCGAGAAAGAGCAAAAAGGAGAACATCGTTTCGTCGTTTACAACAAAGGAAACGCGAATTTGACGCTTGCGATGCTCAACAAATCATGTTCCTGCACAAATGTCGATATATCTCAAGCAAACGTTGCGCCGGGGAAAAACGCGAAAATTACTTTAAGTTGGAAACCCAATGTCGTCGGCGGCGGAAGTTATTCGCAAGGCGCGTCAATCAAAACCAACGATCCGAAACGTCCGCAGTTTATACTTCGCGTTTACGGCGTTTACTCCGCGCCGATTCTCGTAAGTCCGAACCCGTTGCCGCTGAACGCTTTTTCTTCGCAGGAAGCGTCCAATCAGGCGAGGGTTTACATGTTGGAACCGCAGACGACAAACATCAAAGAAATTCTTTGCGACGACGCGGAACATTTCGCCGCGTCTTTTGAAAAATCGTCGCTGACCGACGAAGAAAAGAAAAATAAAGCGCTCGATTCGGCGCAATCGGTTTACGACGTGAAAGTTACGTTGAAACCGGGTTTGCCGTTTGGACCTTACCAGAGTAAAATCCGTATCCTTTCCGACTCAAAATTAGAGCCGGAATTTACGCTTTCGGTGAAAGGTCAGGTCTTCGGCAACACGTCGATTATCAGTACGGATTACGACCAGCGAACTGGCGTGTTCCGTCTCGGCAAAACCGAACGCGGCGTTCCGTTGAAAAAAACGTTGATGATCCGTTTCACGCAAAAAGAGGGAGGAACGCCGGAATTTCAAGCGGAAGTCAAACCGGAGTGGTTGCAAGCGACGCTCGGCGAAGTTCACGGCAATATTGGCGACAACCGAATTTTGCCGGTCACGATTGCTATTCCTGAAGAAGCGATTCTCGGATCGTCGTCGGCGTCGGATTCGGAAAATATGGCGGAAATCATAATCACTTCTGCGAACAAAGAAATTTCAACCATTCGTATTCCTGTGGAATACAGCGTTGTAGAGAAGAAAAATCTTTGAAATGATTTCGGGGAGGCGACAAATCAGCTCTTACTCGTTTCGCTACAATCTACCGGCAGTCGCTTTAAGTTAAACAATTGATGAGTTTATGATATTAAAACGAGGGAGTATGTAATATTAGGTAAATTAAAAACTTTAAGGAAACTTCTAGAAAATCGATTTTTTATTCGTAAAATATTCGCAAGTTCTTATTTTTAAGGACGAAATTTTTACGAAATAAAGTTTTTAGAAGTTCCCTTATGAAAATATGACGTCCATTGAACAGTAAGTCATGAGTCTTTTAATGATTTACGGGTATTTTTATAAGGCGAAATATGATTTTCTTATTGTTCAGTGGATTATTTTTGTGTTAATTTGAATATTTCACATGATGAGGAGACTTTAGGTAATGAAAAAAAATGGGATCATTGTTTTCTTTTTTACGTTATTTTTCTTTTGTTCAATATCTTGTTATTCTTCTGATGAAATAAGTTTGGAAGAAATAAAAAAAGTCGTAGAAAAAAGGATTGAAGCGGCGAATCCCATTTATGTGAAATATACAAACAAAACAACTTATACGGTTGATTATAACAAATACATGGTTGATAACCCTCAAGATGTGAGTAATGAAGATATCACGTTTGATGTAATCATGGAATGGGCGCAAAAAGGCGATCAATTGCGTTTTTCCTGTATTTCTCCAGGCATTTTTAACGGAAGAATTGTAGAACAACCGAAAGAAGATATTTATGTCTTTGATGGAAGATTGATGATCAATAATGATTCAAATTTTCTGAATCTACCGTATTAGGTGTTTTGTTTTTTTCTTGCGTTTGAAGTTGCGATTAGTAGGTTTTGTAGCCAATTTTTGTGGTATCGTTTTTTGTTGAGTTTTTCTGCGGG
>JAISZO010000428.1 GCA_031269105.1 Planctomycetaceae bacterium
TTTGTTGATTTTAAGAATGCGTTACAAAATTGTTTGGGAAATTTAGGGTCGAAATACGACAAGCGAATGAAAACATGATTGAATCCGGATTTTCAGTCGTTTGAAAACAGCCGTGTCAATAGCGAATAAAGTATAACAAAATTTTGAGTAACGAAATCATTACCAATTTTCCTAGCAACGCGGCAATATGAAATATAACAAAGTCAATTTTTTGGCGACGTGAATGCTGTTGCCAGCTCGACAACCGTTTCCGCGTGAGCAAATGCGACAACCGTATCTCCTTGTTGTAAAACGCTTTTCGCATTTGGTAATAAGGCGAAACCTTCGCGGAGAATTGCCGCAAGTAACGTTTTTGGCGGCAAAATCGCGTCTTTCAACGTTCCCCGCGTCACGGGAGCGTCTTTTTGCACTTCAATTTCCAGCGCTTCAATTCCGCCGCCAACCAACGACGAATTACGAAACACAATTGGTCCTGCGTTCAGCAATCCAACAACCTGCCGCGTCATTACGCTGCGCGGACTAACGACTTCGTTGATTCCCAGCCGACTTATGACATTGGCGTAATCCGATCGCGTGACGACCGCCATTCGCTTTTTCGCACCCAACGCTTCCGCTTCAACGCATGCCATAATGTTGTCTTCATCGCCGCCGGTGCAGGCGATAAACACGTCCGCGCCGCCGATTCCTTCTTCTTCCAAATCGTTACGCCGCAAAGCGTTAGCGCAAACAACCGTCACTTCGCGCATCACCGCCGCAAGACTTTCGCATCGTTTTTTATTCGTGTCCATAATTGTTACGGAATATCGCCGATTGGAAAGAACCTGCGCCAAATGACGTCCGGTTTCGCCGCCGCCCGCAATAATAACGTTCTGTTTTTTGAACGATTGAATAGAAAACATTTTTTTCACATCTTCGAGTCTATCCTGATCGCCCAAAAGTGAAATCCGGTCGCCCACTTCCACCGTATCGTTTGCGGTTGGAATAAAAATCTTTCCGTTCCTCCCAATTGAACCAATTCGTACTTCGGGAGGTAATCGCAATTCGTATAATTTTTTATTGGTCGCGTGAGACGGACGCATGATGACGACGTCTTGCATTTCAATCTGTCCGCGGGCAAAATATTCAATTGTGATAGAACTGGCGTCGCGAATCTGTCGGGCAAATTCCATCGCCGTCAGATGTTCGCTGCTGAGAAGGCGGTCAATCCGAAAATGGTTTTGATAATCAAACGTACTCAAGTCGCGGAAAATTTTTGCGTAAACTCTTGCGGCAACGCGGGTTGCTCCCATTTCTTTTGCCATACTCGCAGCAACAATATTACATTCGTCGTTTCCGGTCAACGCAAGACAAAGGTCCGCCGAGCCGACGTTTGCTTGAAACAGAACGCTTGATTCCGACGCGGAACCGACGACAACATTGACGTCCAATTCCGTATCAAGTTGTTCGGCAACGTCGGGATTTTTTTCGACAATTGTTACTTTATGTCGTTGTTGACAAAGGACTTCCGCAATCGAACCGCCTACCGTTCCGCCGCCAAGAACAAGAATTCTCATTATATTTTTTCTTCTTTTATTTTTTATTAAAATCTTTTGCGGCATGAAACTCGTTTGGAACGGACGCCGGCGACGTTTCCGCTTCGTTTTCCGCAGTTTCCGCCATAAGATACTCAATCAACCCGGAACGGATAAAGAGAACGACTCGTTTATTCTATTTTTTTCGGGCGAGGCGGAGTGAAATAATTTTGCAATCCCCAGTAAAGACGCGAAATTTTACGGGTTGTACGCGAACAAATCCGGTAAGGCAAAGAAATAATATGTCGTAACGACGCCGGGTGGAGAATCGGATAACGTTGTTTACGTCCTATAATAGTCGTATCTTTACAAAATTTTTCGTTAAGCGCGACTGGAAACGGTTGTACCGTCATTTCACGAATCCCAATCGGAAAACTGTAAAACAACGCAACATCCAGCGGCAATCGCATCGGCAGCAATTTAGCGAGAATTTGTTTGGCTGCCGGACGAGACGTCAAAGCGCAACCGTTGCCGGATGCCGTTTTTAAATCGCTGGACAAATAGTAGCCGGAAGTCAGTTCGACAACTTTTACGCCGCTTGTCGGTCTAATTGCATTGAGACGTAACAAATCCCACAGGTCGGAATACTTCATTGCTTCATCAAGGATTGTCGGCAACTCCGTCGCAGGTTTAACGTCGTCTTCGCAAATCAAACAGTGACTTTCATTGGTTGATAAGAATGTTTTCAGCGTTTTGATATAGCTGAAATAACAACCGATTTCGCCAGGCATTACCGGACGACCGTAATAAAAGAAATAACGCCAGGCGGCAAAGTCCGGATGCGGGAATTGCAACGTTTTTCCGTCGATAGCAGGCACGCGAATCACGTTAAAACCAAGCGTGCGAAACCGCTCGGAAACGTCGTTCCAACGTTCATGATCGCGGTCTAAATTGATGATGTAACAATCAAAATTCATTTCGGTAGATTTTGATAAAAGCCAAATTATTTTCCGCCCAACAAATAATACAAGGATTGACGTATGTATCCGAGCGAACCGCCGGCACGAACGAGAAACCGTTTGAAAATATCTCTGCGGAAAATTATTATTGTTCCCAACGCTCCTAACAAAAAAACAAGCAAAGAAAGCGAATAAAAAATGATTTTCTGCAAGAGTTTCCAGATGATTGTTTGCCCGTTTTCCCGCATTTTCATGGTTTTGCGTATCACGCTAGAACGTCCGTAATTGTAACGATGATTAAAAATTGCCGAAAACGTCAGACGCGACGCCGGAATTTGATGCAATAAACTTGCTTCGCCGTTATACCATATTTCAAGTCCCGCGTTATAAGCGCGATCGATAAACTCCGTATCTTCCGCAAAAAGCATAATATTTCCGACAGGACCAAGATTTGTATTGAACATTCCAATTTGGTCATACACCCAACGAGGAACAGCCATATTTCCGCCGCCGATGGGAAACGGAGAATTGTGAAGTTGACAAAGATGATCGCTATAAGGTCGAGATTCACGGAAAGGACTCGCCCATTGATTGACTTCTTTGTCAGGAAAATAGTTGATAGTTCGTCCTCCCAAAACGCCTATCCGTTGACGAAGATCGTTTTGAATCGGAGCAACCAATGTTTTCAGCCATGACGGTTCGAGAATGACGTCGTCGTCCAAATGTACCGTAATTTGTCCTCGCGATTCAAGAATGCCGCGGTTTCTGGCAAGACTCGTTCCAATTTTCTCCTCATAAACCGACCGAATCCGCGAATCGCGGGCAGAAAATTCCTGAAGAACAGATTCCGTATCATCTGTTGACTGGTTGTTGATAACCAATATTTCCCACGTTCCTTTTGGAAAATCCTGTCGAATAAGCGTTTCCAGCGTTTGCCTCAAAAAAACGGAACGATTGTAAGTAGCAATGATAACGGAAATATTAATCTCGGTATTCATGAATAATTGTAAAGTTTTTCCTAAAAGCGTTACGCTGCAAAATCATCTCGACTTAAGCAAATATTTAAACACACCCGTTATTTTAACGCTTTTTCAAATTCGCCAAGCGTTACGCAATCGTAAGCAAAATCCGCCAATTCTTCAAGTTTTTCAAGATCGGCGATTGAAAGAATTCGCTTTTCAATTTTTGAAGGAACCCCCTTAAAACGTTTGCTCAACGTGCGCAAAATAGCTTGTTTGATTCCTTGTTCAATCCCTTTCTCAATTCCTTGTTCAATTCCTTTCTCAATTCCTTGTTCAATTCCTTGTTCAATTCCTTTCTCAATCCCTTGTTCAATCCCTTTCTCAATTCCTTCTTCAATAAGTTGATCGAAAGCTGATAGCGACATAACTTTTACTCCTTCTTTTTCAACAAAGGTTTTTACGTT
>JAISZO010000225.1 GCA_031269105.1 Planctomycetaceae bacterium
ATGAGAGAGAACGTTTTCATCTCCTTTTAAAGGAAAAAAGAACCTGGAAAAAACTCAACATTTTTCAAAATCCCAGAAAATTTCAAAAAATCTCATACACAACTATTGACCATAGCTCCGTTTCCGAAAGCGTTCCGTTTGTATAAGTCTTTTTCATAACGCGGCGGTTGAGACCGTCGTATTGATAACCCGCAATCAACGTTGTTCCGTTGGAATCATAAACTTTAACCAGCCGATTCCACGCATCATAAACAAGGTTAAACGCCGACGACCAGTTATCCGATTTTGGAACTTTGGTCATATTGCCATTTTTATCGCTGGAAACATAAGTTGACACTCCGGCGATAGATGTGATCTCGTTGACTTTGTTGTGAACGCGATTTTGATTCAACTCAAACGTTCCGTCGCCATTTTGATCCTGCTTGTAATTGGCGAAGTTCCCCGTTGCGTCAAACGCGAATTGTTCTTCCCAATTTTTATATTGAGAAACAATACTTGTCTTATTCGCGCCAAGCGTTCCTCGCTGCATGTCAATCAACTGATTCACGCCGTCGTAAGAATACAATTCGTCAAACGCTTTTCCGGCGCTTGTCGCCGCAACGTCTTCGCGATACAAACGATTGCCGACTCTTTCGTAACCGTGTTTGATTCGCACAACGTCATTACCGCTTGCGTTTTTCCATGCATGGTCGGTAATGCGATTAAAACGGTCGTGTGCGTTTGAAGCCGTATAATCCAACTCCAAACCGGGTTGCGGATACGAAACTTTCATTGGCGTTGAAAGTCCGGCGTCAAGATATTCAACAATATTCATATTGTCTTTTTTGATTGCGGTAAAACGATTCAACTTATCGTCAACGGAGTTATTTGCTCCGTAAACGTAATTGATTGTCGTATCACTCGGATAACGTAACGACGTCGGACGCAAACGTTTGATGAAGAACTCTCCGCTTTTCGCAGTATCGTAAGTATAACCGACATACAACGACGAACTGTCAACGTTTCCCGAAGGATTTTGATATTCCTTCGCGAGCAAACCGTTCGTATCGTACTCGTATCTTACTTCGTTCACCGCGTTACCGCTCCCAACCGTTGCGTTATCGTAACTTGTGATTTTTTCAATCTGTCCGACAATATTATATACTGTCGAAATTCGCCGGACAAGACCGTCAACTCCCGAACCAAGCGTTGTCACTCGATCATGAATCAAACGACCGAGATTATCGAACTCGTAAACGCGAATCGCTGGCAAAGCTGGAACAAAAATAAAACTCCATCTTGAATGGCGTTACCTAAAAATTATCCTCAATTCTATTATTGTATCGGTAATTTAGATTATTTCAAAGTTATTGGATAAGCACAGAAAGAATCATTGTACTTGAATTGATATATTTTTAGGTAATAATTCAGGATGTTCGATAAACTTGCTAACAGAGTCTTCATTTAAAACTACACGAAATCCATAAATGCCATTGTCTTTTCTTGCTAAATAATTACTACTTCTTCCAGCGATAGAATGCATGGGTCTTTTTAATATATGGCAATTGTCTTCTATTGCATTATTAGCGCCTTTAGGGTCAGTCTTGGGTTCTGATGTAAAGTAACCAGCATAATCAGAAACCCAATTACCAAGAGATCCTGTTGCTAAACCTTGTAAACCATTAGGTGTAACAGGACCTGGTGGTGAAAAACTTCCTTGCTTTGAAAGAAAAGAATTATAAACCGAATCATATATATTTCCATTTCCTCTTGCTGCCAATTCCCATTCAGCTTCTGTCGGTAAATAAAATTTCATTGTTGAAATAGTCGATAGCCATTCACAAAAAGCAACAGAACCTAGCCAAGAAACTGTTTTCACCGGTTCATTATCATTACCTATAATTTTAATATTTTCCTCATTTTTATATTGCAAATAAAGATTATCCGTTTCTAAATTTGCATATTGATACCTTTCTTCTTTACTTAAAGTGTTTAAAAACACGCTAAATTGTGTTGTATTAATATTATCTTTTCCAATATAATAACCTTTTGTTATTGTTGCGTGAAAAGAAGGGTGTGCAAAACCGTCTTGAACATCAACAAACGGAAGATAGGCAAAAACGTCTTTATTACGTCCCATTTTTAACGAACCGGGAGGAATACGTACAAATTCAAATTTTAATACTTCTCCTGATTTTTCAATATTAACAGTAATTGTTGAAGGAAGGTTTGAGTTAGTATCTGCCAGTATAGGAAAAGTAGTTGAAGAAGAATACGACCACTTTAGAACTATAAATAATACTAAAAATAGCGCCAGAATAATAAAACTTGTTAGTATTCGTTTTAATGACATAAATGGATCCTTAATTCTCTTCTCTATACTAATCAGACAAAAATGTATTTATGCTTCGTGCATTCGCTTAAATTTAATAATTTTTCCTCGAAAAAATGGTAATCTTCCACCATATAACGTATATTTTCAAAGTGGGAAATTACACATTTATTTATCAAGGAAATATAACTAATTAGAAATTCATAGGCAAAACAAAAGTATATTCAGCCAAATAATGTTTTATTATCTGACTGAATATTAAAGTTACTTAAAAAATAGTATCTTTCTAAAAATCTCTACAAAAAGATATACTTTTCATAAAACTGAACTTTATTTTGAGGTAATTCAAATTTTATGTATTAACAGTTTTTAGAAAGACCAATTTTTGGATTTTTCGTGGTCCGTAAGGACGAGCTGTATCAGGTCCTTCATCACGTCCACCTCCTTGATTAGGAATTCCTGCGGCTTTACAACAATCTTCACAAGCTTGGTCTGTCCAAATGGGAGATGGATTTGGTGGAGGACAAGTTTCAAAAACCTTTTTGCCACAATCTCTTCCAGTTGCATTATCTTGATAATCTGCTGGTTGTCTAGCGCTCTCACAAGCGCCTTGCAGATGATTTTTGATTTGTTGTGGAAGTTTATCATAACATCCTGCATTTATGAGACGATCACGTAGATCACATGTAGCATCATCTATTTGTTCCTTTCTTTCTGAAAGATTTTTTGCTATTTCATCCGCAAACGTAGGATCAATTATACTCCACCGTCTAACCATACGACAATTCCAAACACAGTGTTGGAATGGATTACTATCATGTTTAGGAAATACATCAGGAAGCGCATCTAAATCCATTGTATATTTTTGAATAATGATTGCAACTTCTTTTACTGCTTTCGAACATTCATAATTTTCCCAAAAAAATCTCCAATAATCATTCCAAAAACTTGGAGCTTTCAAACCATTGGCATCAATTAGCATATTGGGTTTATTTTTAATATACCGATATAAATTTATATCTCTTCCCTCGTACCCAATCGGGTCTCTTTGCAAGAATCGTCCTAGCGTTGGATGATAAACCCGATTTCGATACAACATCAAACCGGTTTCGGCATCAAGGACTTGTCCGGTAAATGAACGAGTCAATCCCAACGAACTTGTTGATTTTGGAGTGAACGATGAATCAAAGACATTGAGTTTGCCGAAGGACGAGTAGGTGTAACGTTCCTGAACGACGCCGGAAGTATTTATCAAAGCGACGACGTTCCAGTTGGGATCGGCGACGGAGTAGTAGTCCGTTGACCCGTTTCGATACATGACTAAGTCGTCAATGTATCGCAAGCCCCAAATATAACGCATATTGCAAGTCGAATCAACGTACTCTTCCAGACACTGCCAATTCTGATTGAAGTAAAACAACCGCGTTTCTGAAAGCGTTCCGCTTGCGTAAGTCTTCTTTACAACGCGATGATTGAGACCGTTGTATTGATAATCCGCAATCTTTGTCGAGTTGTTAGAATCTTTTACGCCAACCAATCGATTCCATGCGTCATACGTCAGGTTATAATTGGACGACCAATTGTCCGGTTTGACACATTTCGTCATAGCGCCGTTTTTATCGCTCAAAATATTTGAGGATGAGCCGCCGATTGTCAAAATCTCATTCGCTTGGGAATGTGTTCTTGATTGATTGAGTTCAAATGTTCCGTCGCCGGTTGAATCTTGTTTGTAGTTGGCGAAGTTTCCGGTTGCGTCAAACGCGAATTGTTCTTCCCAATTTTTATATTGCGAAACAATACTCGTCTTGTTCGCGCCGAGCGTTCCTCGCTGCATGTCAATCAATTGATTCACGCCGTCGTAAGAATACAATTCATCGAATGATTTTCCTGCGTTTGTCGCCGCAACGTCTTCACGATACAAACGATTGCCGACCCGATCATAACCGTGCTTGATGCGGACAATATCATTACCGCTTGCGTTTTTCCACGCATGATCGGCGATTCGGTTGAAACGATCCAATGCGCCGCTTGCCGTATAATCCAGTTCCAAACCGGGTTGCGGATAAACAACTTTAGCCGGGGTTGCAACGCCGGAATCCGTATATTCCACAACCGTTGTCGAACCGTTTTTCACGGCGGTAAACCGATTCAATTTATCGTCAACGGAATTTACGGCGCCGTAAACGTAATTGATTGTCGTATTACCCGGATAACGTAACGACGTCGGACGCAAACGTTTGGTAAAATAGTCGCCGGATTTCGTAGCGTCGTAAGTATAACCGACATACAACGACGAACTCTCGACGTTTCCCGAAGGATTTTGTAATTCCTTCGCGAGCAAACCGTTCGTATCATATTCGTATTTCACTTCGTTCACCGCGTTACCGCTCCCAATTGTTGCGTTATCGTAACTCGTAATCTTTTCAATCTGACCGACAATATTATATACTGTCGAAATTCGCCGGACAAGACCATCTACATTCGAACCGAGCGTTGTCACACGGTCGTGCAGAAGCCGACCGAGATTATCGAACTCGTAAACGCGAATCGTTCCGTTCTGATCCTTCCGCCAGATTCGTTCATTTGCTCGATTGTAAGCAAATTCCACCCGGTCTGCAATACCATCCGAGCCGTTTTCTAAAATATTTTGCGAAATATTTTCGGAATCGTCGGAATCGGGGTAAATTTCAGCAACGAGTAAATCGTTCCGGTAAATAATCGGCGCGATCATGTTTTTCGACGTGCCGTAAACATACCGTGTGATTTGGTCGCCTGTTGCGGGATTTTTCGCGGTAAGCGTTGCGATTTGTCCCGACGAATGATAGGTCGTTTCGACCGTCACGTCTTGATCGGGATTCGCAATCGTTGGAGTTCCGGTAACGTAATTTGCAATCGTTTTCGTTGTTCGTCCCAAAGCGTCAAAATACGTTCGATGGTCTTTGCCCGCCGGATCGATTGTTCGATTCGCGCGTCCCGTTTCGGAATCGTAAAACGTTTCGTTCACAAGCACGCTATCGCTTCTCGTTGGAACCGACGTCGGTCTTGTTAAAGCGACGTCGCCGTTTGTTCCGTAATTCGCTGTTGCAATTTGCCGTCCTACCGAATCGAACCATGCCGTGACATATTGATACCGCGCAGAACTTAACGTCAATGCGCCGGTCACGCTCATATTGATTTTTCGCTCCACAACGGAAGAAAGAATCACGTTTCCGACATTATCATACGTCATTTCCGATTGTTGGAACACGGTATCATTCGTTACGTTAGTTGCCGAAGCGTAATCGCTTTCATTAGAATCGAGAGCAACGTAAGTTTTCACAACGCGTCCCAACGAATCATAGACGTTCTTCGTAAAATGATTTTCGCCAAGTCCGATTTGTTTAACAACTCGTCCCGCCGCGTCGTACCAAGTTTTCGCAGCCAACTTACCGGTGACATTTCCCGTCGCCGGATCAACGATTGATTGTTCGGTTTTCCAGACGCGACCGCGTTCGTCGTAAAACTGCTCGGTTCGCGCTAACAAACGATCATCCGACGGATTATTCGTCATGATTTTGTCGTCGCCGGAGCCTGATGAATTGTACGAGTAGGAACCTGACGAATAATCATCGAACGAATCCGAATAGGAGCCGTCAGAATACGAACTTGATGAATACGAATCCGACGATCCATAAGACGAATACGAGTTATCTGAATACGAACCTGACGAATATTCGTCCGACGAGTACGAATCCGAACTTCCCGTGAAATACATGCCGCTTGATCCGTCGCTTGACGAATAACTTCCGCTGTAACCATAACCGCCGGAACTGTTGTTGGAATAACCATAGGAACCGGAAGAGCTGCCGCTTGAACCGCCGCCGTCAACAAGATAACGCACAACGATAAAACATTCTTTTTCATAACACGCCAAATGCCTTTCAATATGAAAAAAATCATTCCTTTAGTAAAAACAAGTTTCAACGAAAAAATCATGGAATCGATTCCGATTCTCCGCCATCGGCAGAGAGTACGGCTTGCCATGAAGTTGTCGCAACCGTATCCGACACAAACCGCACCGAACCGTCGCATAAACTGAGATTTACTCCGCCGGTATGATTACTGCGGGGCGCAATTTCTACATCGTCATTTGAACCGACTTTTGTACACGGAGCTTTGGGATTGGTTTCTATACAAACGCGGCAATAATCCGGCGCTTTGGAATTAGGCGTGAGATCGGCGTCTCTTGCCATAAATCCCGGACTTCCTTCGTTGTTCAGAAAATCGCCGCGCTGATCCGTTGTTCCGCCGGGCGCCACGATAATGATTTCAGAAAACGCGGCGGTGTTGGACGTTCCGTCGGCGATATTTTCCAATCCGTAAACGTGACCGACTCCATACGGCGCGCCGGTAAATCTCGCTTGTTCCGCCGCATTTTGGTGAAGCGGCGTGTTTCCCATATTGGTTACGTAATTTCCCATCACTCGCCAATAAGTATCCGTTTGTCCTTGATCAGAATTGGGTTGATTCGAGGGACAATAGTAACCGGCAACTTTTTGGCGATGCGTTTCAATATTTCCGGTATCGTGGAAACGCAGTGCGAAATTGTATTGACTGAACAGTTGTTGCTGTTCAATGTAAGGTCAAAGTTCTATCGGCCACGAGATTCTGCGATATGCTTTCCCGTTTTCAACGGTACGGTCATTTGGACAGGCGGCGATGTTGAACCAACCTTGTTTCGCGTCGGCATGAGTATGGACGCCAAGCGTCCATTGTTTGAGATTGTTGCCGCATTGCATTCTCCTCGCCGCTTCTCTTGCTGCTTGAACCGCGGGCAAAAGCAACGCGATCAAAACTCCGATGATCGCAATGACCACAAGCAATTCGACAAGCGTAAACGCCCGCGAGACATGACGCTGCAACGCATGTCGCCATAACGTGTGACGTCGCAATACGGAGATTTTGTTGAGACGTTTTCGGACAAAACGTCCGAACAAACTCTTTCCGAATTGGGCGGAATTGTTTTTTAAGCGGGCAGAAATAATTTCCGAATCGAGCAACATTTCTTTCCCAAACGGACGGAAGTGCACGAAAAGACAGAAACGCTCGCAATCACACGAGCAAAAATACTCGTAATAACGCGGGCAAAAAAGAGCGTTACAGTACGTAAAATACGGCTTGTTAACCATATTACGCACCCCCCCCCCCGATACATTCTGCCGAAGTTCAAGAAAATCAAACGCTTTGTTCAACTTTTTCATAGTCGAAACTCCTTCTACATTTTTTAGGTTTTTGAAATTGATTGACAAAAATCACAATAATTTTGCCAACTCAGTAAATCGTATTAATTGTCATTATGCACGAACTAATCCACGACGTCAATACGAATTGTTGAATTTTTAAGTTTTTTTATTTTTCCCAAAATTCTTGCAAAACAGAAAAGTATTCGTACAATAAATGATGATATTTATTGACAATTTTGAGTCAAAACTTTGTTCATGGTCGTCTTTGGAAGTTCCCAATAATTGAACCGGAATTATTGCGGGGTGTTGACGCGGGGCAATGTTGTGATAAAATTAAAAACACTTTTTCGGTTTGCCGTTTTGGTTGTGTTGGTAATCTGTAAAAAGTAATTTGTCGGCAATTTCAAAAACTAAAAATTCAAAAGGAAAAGAAAATGCTTAAAAAATTTTTCACGATCTGTTTTGTTCTCGCGCTTGCATTGGCTCTGACGACTGGTTGCCCGGTAAAACAGACGCCTTCGACTCCAAACGAATTTACTCCGACAGAATCGACACAAACGGAAGAAAATACGGCAACAGAGTCGGCTAATCCGACAACGAGTCCCGCCGTTCCCATTGTCGGCGGTTTGACTACCGAAGACAATTCGGAAACAAATGAATAAAGAATATTCGGCTTTGTTACTCCGGCTTTCATGCCGGAGAACAAAATGTAAGAAAAATTGGACTCTTTTTATTTTTATGCCGAAAGAAAAATAAAGTCTATTATTTTTAACGACGCCCTTTTCAGTATTTCTTGCAAATGTTGCCGACGGCAGGAGCTTTTCCTTTTTCACAATCAATTTCTGAAAATTCGATTGACGTTAGTAACGATTGTATTGCTGCGTTTGTTGGCGCGCCGTCTGAAATTTTGCCGAAAACATATTCTAATCCTTCGGATTCTATTTTCGACGGAAGATGGGAACTCGGCGCAACTTCTTACTCTGGTTCATTTTGCGATGTGACAATCGCCAAACCTGCCGAAAGAGACGTTCCGTTTTCTTACGCCGTTAAAATGTTGCGTCCGCAATGGCGGCAGTCGCAGGTTGCATTGGCGGTTTTGAGAAGAGAAGCGGAAATCGGACAATTGGTATCGCATTCGCATCTCGTTCCTGTGCTTGACGATAGGACAAATGCCAAAACGCCTTATTTGATACAACCTTGGTTGAATGGAAAAACGTTGCGATATTTTTTATCAAAAGAACGTTGTCCGAATTTACGAGAAACAATTTGGATGATTCGACAAGCGGCGGAGGCACTCGCAGAACTCGAAAAATATGATTTTTGTCACGCGGACGTCAAACCGGAAAATATTATGATTTCTTCAGTCGGTCATCTGACTTTACTTGATTTGGGATTCGCGCGCCGTTTTCGGGAATCCGTGACGCCAATAGACCATTTTGTCGGCGGAACGCCGCGATACATGCCGCCGGAAGTTCTTGGTAAATCAGCAATTATAGATTCGCGTTCCGATATTTATTCACTGGGATGCGTTATGGGAGAAATGTTATTTGGAGAACAATTTTTCGTAAATGAATCCAAAACAAAAATCCTTTCGGAATTGTTTCGTCGATTTTTAACCAAAGAAAAAATTTTGTGGAACGTAAGACTTCAGCATTTTATTCGTCAAACAGAATCGCTTCTTACTTCGATGCTGGCGACCTCTCCTGAAAACCGTCCTCAATCAACGCCACAATTAGTGCGCGAATTGGTTATTTTGGAATTGTTCTTGATTGAATAGAATAATAAATTTCAAAATTTACGGCATTTTTGAATAGAAAGAAAATCAAGAATCAATAAAAAATATTCACTTTATTTTCTATCAAGAGTTGACTCTTTGGTTGAACTCATTTAGAATAGTAAAAGATGAGGATTGCAATGTGTGGTTTTCGTCTTTGCTGGATTTCAACAAAACAAAAGTTGTTCCTCTTGATTCCATGAAAAGGAGATAAAATTATGAGTTTGCTTTATGCATTCGGTATGCTTAGTTCGCCAGTAACGCTCATTATTGTTGCGTTTATTGCCTTTCTGATGTTTGGCAATCGATTACCGAGTATGATGCGGTCGCTGGGACGTAGCGTCACGGAATTTAAAAAAGGCGTTGCGGGAATTGAAGACGACATTAATGAAGCGGTCGCCAAAGCGGAAAAACCTATGAGCGAATCGTCGGAAAAACGCGAATAAACTCTTTGTTTGTAAAATTTTATTTTATGCGGCGAGTTACTCGACGTCGTTTGTTTACAAAAAGGTTTCGTTATGTCTCCATTAACGATCATTGTTATTCTTTTGCTTGGCGTGATGCTTTTCGGCGGACGATTGCCGGAAATTGCACGCGACATTGGTAAAGGAATTTTAGAATTTCAGCGCGGGATGAACGAGTGGAGTAACGAAGCAAAAAAAACAATTTTTGATGAAAATTCCTCTTCATTGTCCGATTTTACAAAAACTGCGGATGATTCCATATCAACGCCAAAAGCCGACGTTCAAGAAACGTCAGCCCCAAAATTTGAGCCGCCGCCGGAATAATAATTTACGCTACGGCGACTCTTATTTTATTTACTCATGTTACGCAGTAGTTTTCTTCCATTAGGAAGGTATTGGTTTGTTCTCGTTAAGAATTTTATTGCCGAATTGTTCCTAATCTGGTAAACTACGCGTTCCCGTTGGTACGTTTTCC
>JAISZO010000029.1 GCA_031269105.1 Planctomycetaceae bacterium
AAAACAGAAACAAAGAATCGCAAGATACCGAAGTAAAAGTGAGATGCAAAATCTTGAATCACTTTACAAAAAAAGGATTGCCGATTTTTGTGATAATTTAATTAGGAAACAAGACCATTTTATATCATGGTCTATTCTGATTTCATTTGCAAGTCCATTATTTCGACGTTTCTTCTCTTTAATTCTCCACTGTAATTATCTTATGATAACATATGATTGTTTTATGGCAATAGACAACCTCTAACAACCGCATCTTTTCTCAAAATTACAAATTCGGCGGAAATATTGCATCAATAATTCGACCAATATTCATCAATCGTTGCAACGGGAACGAGGAGGACGTCAACATAGGAATTGGACGTTTTCGGGCTTTGGGACGAATCCGATACGCTGTTCGCGCCTAAAACGGTCAGAAAAATTCTCGACTCTTTTACACCGGACGCAACGAGCGCCTTTCGCACATTGTATGCGCGGTTATACGCCAAATCCAGCGAATCCTGATCCGCGCCGTGTTCGTTGACCGCCGTGCGTCCCCGTACTTCAATCAAATACGCCGAACCTTTCATTTGTTCGCTCATCTTTTGTATCGTTTGCAACGCTTCCGACGAAAGAGTCGAAGAATTGTAATCAAAATCAATAATTCCGGTGATTTTTTTCTCTTTGGGAATCCGAATCGGAATACGCGCTTGTGTCGGATTTCCTTCGCGGATTGTGGACGTTGCCAAATTCCGTCCGCGATTGTCCGGTTCGTCGGGCCACTTGGTCGGAATATCGAAATGAGTATTCGGTCTTACTCCGAAAGTTGCGTTCAAAGAACTCGCCACCGCCGTCGCTTTTTTCGCGTCAAGAGAACTGATCGCATACAGCATAATAAAAAACGTCAACAACAGCGACATCATATCGCCGTAAGAGACGATCCAGTCGGGAACTCCGGCGGGACATTTGCATTTTTTGCTCATGTTTACGCTTGTTCTTCTTCGAGCGGACGTAGATTCGGCGGAATGAACGTCAGCAATTTTTGTTTGATAACTCGCGGATTTTCTCCGGCTTGAATTGCCAGAACGCCGCGCGCCATGATTTCCATACAAATTAATTCGCGGTTGTTGTAATACGCCAGTTTATCCGCTATCGGCAAAAAGACAAAGTTTGCGGCAACCGCTCCGTACAACGTCGTCAAAAGAGCGACCGCCATACCGCTTCCAATGGTATCCGGTTTCATGTCGGCAAGCATGATGACCAATCCGACAAGCGTTCCGATCATTCCGAATGCCGGAGCGTATTTTCCTAAAGTATCAAACAACGACTTTCCGACGGCATGTCTTCCTTCCACCGCTTCCATTTCCGTTCGCATCACCGCCTCGACAACGTCGGGCGTCATGCCGTCCACCGCCATACGAATTCCGACCGCGAGAAACGCGTCGTCGATCTCTTCAATCCGTCCTTCCAGCGCAAGTAATCCGTCGCGTCTCGCCGTTTCGGACAAAGAAATCAGTTGCTCAATAACCGTCAAAACATTTTTTTGCGAATTAAAAAAAATATTTTTGAGTACGTTTAACGTTGCAAAAACCTGCGCCATCGGATAACAGATGAACATCACGCAAATTGTTCCGCCGGCAACAAGAACAATCGATGCGTAGTCAATGAAACCTCTGACGTCTCCGCCGCCGACAAAAACCGACCCGACAATCAAGCAACTTCCGACAACCAATCCGATAACTGTTCCGACGTCCATGATTTAAGGTAAAAAGTAAAAAGTTAAGTGAAAAATTAAGTCAAAAAGCGAAAAACGAAAAATGGGACAAACGATTTCAATGATAGAGCTAAAAATTTCGCTTGCGCAACTTTTAACTTTTCGTTTTTCACTTGCAACTACCCTGCTTTTCGGTATTCTTGTTCGCATTTGATAGATTGCGGAAACATGAATTTTGATTGCTGATAGGAAACCGCGCGGCGCACGACTTCGTCCATCGTTTCGCCGACCATAATCGTTTCGCCGGTAATTAGCGAGATAAGCGTGTCGGGGCAGCGTTCCACATAGCGGATCATCTCCGCGTTCAACACAAATTCATCGCCGTTGAGTTTTGTCAGTTGAATCATAATTCAGGTTTCATAATTCAGATTTCAGCATTGTCTTTCAACACGCGAAAGTATGGAAAACCAACACTAGCGTCTGAAATCTGAAACCTGCTTTAACTTTTCTTCACACCATATTTAATAACGCCGCAAGCATTTCGTTGCTTGTGGTAACAATTTTCGCGTTGGCGCGGTACATCGACGACGCGGTAATCATTTCGATCAATTCGTTGCCAATGTCCGTGTTGGACATTTCTATCGAATTACCAGCGATTTTGCCGAGAATCCCTTGTCCCGGAATTCCGATTTGCGGCGAACCGGAATTCGGTCCGACGGTAAATAGATTTTCGCCCGTCTGCAACAAACCTTCGTTATTGACAAACGCGGCAAGCAACACCTGTCCGAGCGGTCGCGTAACGCCGCTGGTGAACGTTCCGATAATCACGCCGTTTGCGTCCACCGAATAATCGTACAAAACGCCCGCGCCTGCGCCGTCCTGTTCGGTCATCGAAAGCGTTTGGGAAGTCGTCGCCAACGCCGCCACAGCGCTCATGTCCATATTGAACGAGAACGACAACGGCGAACGGCTCGCGACGTCGGTGCGTTGAATCGTAATCGTCGTATCGCCGGAATCCAGCAGTTTTCCTTCCGAATCAAACCGCATCATGCCGCTTCCCACCGCGATATTATCGCTTCCGTTTGCCGGCTGATTGTCGATAGAATCGGCGTACCAGCGGTAAACCGTTTCCGTATTGCTCTTGCTTTCCAACGTCAAAGTCAGATGAACGTTGACCGGCGCGCCGAGCGAATCGTAAACCAACAAGTCCGTTGAAATCCCGTCGCCGACGCATTGCTGCGTTTCTTTAAATTGAAAATCAAGCGTTTGCGATTTACCGTTGACAATCAGTTTGAAATCATTCGCGCTGATTTGCAATTCATTTTGAACGCCGGCGTTTCCCAGAATGACAATTTTTCCGTCTTTTATCGTTGCGCCGGCGGAACCGCCGTTGATCTGCCGTCCAACTTCGCCTTGATCTTTCGGAATTTCCTCCGCCGCGTTTGTCCGAATCCCATACGCCTCGTTGAGAAACTTAAGATAATCGCCCATCGACGTCGCGTCGGTAATCGTCATATTTGCCGTCTTGAGATCGTTTCCGCTTTTATTCGGCGTTAATTCCAGCGTTCCGTTTGCGAACATCGGCGCAAATCGTCCCGATTCGTTGTCATACGCGCCGACGTCCGACAGTAGCGTATTTGCGTTTGCCAACACGTTTCCTTTGCCGCCGAAACTCATCTTTTCATATTCGACAAGTTCCGCGTCGCTCGCGCCGTCGGTAAACGTTACATTCGGGTCGAGATGATCGATTGTCTCGATAAGATAAAAATCCTGATCGCCGCCCGCAACCGACCGATAAATTTTTCGTCCCGTCCAACCGTCGGGATTATCGGACGGATCAACGGTCGGAATGTCCGAAAGCGTTATCTTTCCGCTGTTGACGTTCATCGACGCGCTGACGGCGGACGGACGGCTTTCGTTGCCGTTTGCATCCGTGAATGTAACATAATATTGATAACTTCCGTCAAGCCGCGAAAGATCAAGCGTCGGATTTTCCGCGATTTCGGCGTTGGATTTTGTATCCGTGTAAACCGCGTTCGCGGCGGCAACCGGTATTTCATCGACCTGATAAAAGATCGGCTCTTCCGCAGAATTTGTCGGCGCAACGGCGCGATAAATTGCAATATGCGTATAAGCGGGCGTTGCGTCCGGCGGAAGTTGTTCTAACGGAAGATTGTTAATCGTCACGGAAGAACCGCCGCTTGCGACCGTCGCGTTAATCAGCGACGAATAATCCGTCTGATCGTCGTAACCGCTTCCCGGACGCGAATAAACGAAACGGTAAAGATAATCTCCCGCGTCGAGATTTCCGCCGCCCGCGTTTTCCGCCGCCGACGTCTGCGACATTTCAACGCTGGGACGCGCCGCTTGCGCGACGCTCGCCGATTGAGATTCCGGCGACGACCACGAAAGATCGGTCATTGCAATGGATTCCAAAACCGTTCCTTGCGTGGACGCATCGCCAACCGCGTTGAGCAAACCTTCCACGCTAACATTTTGCGTCGCTTCGGCGATTTTCATTTTACCGACCGCAATGGTCAACTTCGATATTTTATCCGTTTGAATCTGATAATGATCGTTTACCGCGTAACCCATCACATAATCGCCGTTTTGCGTGATAAGTTCCTGAGTGGAATTGAGTTTAAAAACGCCGTCCCGCGTGAAATACTGCCGCGTTCCGTCCGGCGAGTTGACGATAAAAAAACCGTTTCCGTTGATTGCCATGTCGGTATTGGTCATTCCCGGCTTAATCGCGCCTTGTGAAAAATCGGTCGTCGTTCCCGCCGGAAGAACGCCCTGACCAATTTGAATCGGATTCGATCCCGCCGTATAAGCGGACGTCTGCGGACTTGAGCCGAGCGAATAATAGCGCGCGTAAATCGTCTCAAAATCGGCGCGTTGAGATTTGAACGCCGTCGTATTGGCGTTGGACAAATTATTTCCGATCACCGCGATACTGGTTTCCGCCGCGCTCATCCCCGTATGCGCCACGTTCATTGTGTCGAATAATCCCATACAACGCTCTATTCTTTCTATTTTACGCGAATTTCTTTTCTTTGAGAACGAACCCACCGTTCATGCGTATCGCTATTATCGGCAATAACGGTTAGGAAGAATAAGTTATTTTTACCAATCTTGCCGACTGGGAATTTTTACAGAGAAAACATTTTACTTAAACGCCGCCCTTTCCCAAACGATAATTCGGCGACGCTCCCGTTAATGGAAAAACCAACCTTGTGGTATTTCGGCTGATACCTGAAATTTCGCTTTTCCCTCTCTTGAAATACAACCGTTCGTTTTTTGCCCGCGTCAATAAAACAATAAGACAAAAAAACTGAAGGCGTTAAAAAATGCGTGAAGGAAAAAAACGACGGCAAAACGTCGCGAGCGGTAATAAATCGTACTAAGAACGACCGCAAAGAAAAACAGCGGAATCGGATCAACGACGACGTCGGGAAACAAATGTTTTATTGCGTTAAAAAATAAAAGAATCGGAAAAAGAATAATGAGCAAAACAATCAACGCTCCTAATGCGTATTTTCCTGTTTTCCGAAAATCTTTCAATCCTAAATCGCTCCATTTTGAGCCGCGAACGTAACGCAAAAAGAGAATAGCCGTTCCCATTGTCAGCAAATTTGCCAACGCCGTCGCTTCCATGATTCGGATCATTTGTTCCACTTGAGACGGCGTCATCGGATAATTTGCGTCGTCGGACGGCGACGCCCGAAAATGAACGGCGGCAAAAACAAGCGAGGGAAGAAGAATCGAGAGATATTTTTCAACGGCGAGATCGTCGCTCATTTTTCGTATTGTTGACGCGATACCGCTTTGAATGACAACGCGAAAAATAAATTCCTCCGTCAACGGCGCGATAATGATTGCGCTCAAAAAACAAACGATTATCGCAATCGAACGCGACGACGCTTTTTTCATGATAACGACAAGCGGATGTTCCCGCCGCAATTCTTTATCGCTGATCGTTTGTTTTTTCGAGAGTTGTTCTTCGCCGGTTTCCGCGTCCATTTCTTCGCCGCCGTCATTCGTTTCGGACTGTTGAACGATTCGATTTTGATTTTCTTGCTGCGGAACGGCAAGAATCAAAGAGACGCCTATTTGTAACGCAAAATAAAATGCGATAATCAGCAAGACGTCCGCCGCGTCCCAAGCGACCGGAGGTCGATGACGAAACGGCAATAAAACTTGACAAAGATAACCTTTTTGCGTATCTTTCGCAAGCCATAAAATGACGAAGATCAAGAATCCAACCGTCATTCCGGCGCATATCGACCCAAACAGCGTCGTTTTTAGAAAAGAATCAGAAAGAGCTAAAAACATGATTTAAATGATTTAAAAGGACCTTTCAACAAAAGGGGGAAAAGGTTAAAAGGTAAAATGACAGTCCGGGCGTCGGCGACGATTCACGGCTCGCGAACGTTTCGGAACGCCATGACAAATTCCGCTTACAAAACGTTTCACGTTTTCTCGGAAAACAAGTTTTCCAGATATTTGTAGCCGCTTCCGGTATTCAGTAACAAAACGGTTTCGTTGTCGGCGATCCATTTTGACCGGCTTAATACTTTGAAAGCATGCCAAAGAGCCGCGCCTTCGGGCGACCAGAGCGAACCTTCCAAAGCCGCGATTTCGCGAAGCGCCGCGAGAATTTCCGCGTCGTTGACGCTGACCGAATTTCCGCCGCTTTCGCAAAGAACCTGCAAGATCGCTTTATCCGCGTAAGGTTTGGGAACCCGCAGCCCGTTGGCGACGGTGAAACCGGCGTCTTTGAATTCGGACGACGTTTTTCCGTTCTGAAACGCCAAATGGATTCCGTCGCAACTCGCGCTTTGAACGGCAACCATTCGCGGACGTTTTGCGCCGATCCAACCGAGTTGTTCCAATTCGCCGAACGCTTTCCAAATGCCGATAATTCCCGTTCCTCCGCCGGTCGGATAAAGAATTACGTCGGGAACGTTCCAGCCGAATTGTTCGGCAATTTCGTATCCCATTGTTTTTTTTCCTTCCAGACGGTACGGTTCTTTCAATGTAGAAACGTCGAACCAACCGCGTTTTGCCGCTTCCGCGTTGACCAATCGACCGCAATCGCTAATATTGCCGTCCACTTCCCGAAGTTCCGCGCCGAACAACGCCGTTTCGGTCTTGAAAGCGTCGGGCGTTAATTTCGGCATATAAACATGCGCCTTGATTCCCGCTCTTGCGGAATATGCCGCCAACGCGCCGCCGGCGTTGCCCGCCGTGGGAATCGCCGTTTCGCGCACGCCGAGTTCTTTGGCTTTGGAAACGGCGGTGCTCAATCCCCTCGCCTTGAACGAACAGGTCGGATTCAACGATTCGTCTTTATAAAAAACGCGCTCGTTTCCCGACGTCTTTTCGGCGCGGCTCAACGGAAGAATCGGCGTGAAACCTTCGCCCAGCGTTACGATATTTTCCGCATCCAACACCGGCAAAAATTCGCGATACCGCCACATCGTTGCGGGACGGGAACGCAATTCCTCTTTCGTCAGCGTATTGGAATGAAAATCGTATTGCGCCGAAAGAATCGCTCTGCAATTCTCGTCTTCGCAAACCGTGCGTCGTTGATCTGCGGAGTGCAGTTTTCCGCACGCCGCGCATTTTAAATGGGTTAATAAACTACCGGTCTTGGTCATTTCAGTAAAAAATCTAAAGTTAAAAGTCATATTATAGGCGTCAGGTTACAGGTTTCAGACGCCAGGTTACAGATACCAGTCTTGTCCCTATTTCCGCGTGTTGAAAACCAACGTTGGCGTCTGTCCGTCTCTTCATGGAATTAACGCGGAAACCAACGGACCCCAAGGTCCTTTTTTTCCGTCGTTTTCAATTTGCACGGCAAAATACGCCGTTTTTCCGGAATCGCTAAATTCAAACTCAATGACATCTTTTTTCCGTTTGGTGTAAAAAGATTTTCGGAGGTCATCGGGATTTTCGGGCTGAATTTCGTCCGGCGCAACAACCGAATACCAAATACGATAACCTTTGTTGGCGGGATCGTCGGGATTTCCGGTAACATAGATGATTTTCACACCGAGTTCGTGCCGCCCCACAAGATAGGTTTCGATCATAATCTGTGCTGCGGGCGGTTTGCCGGGGGTTGGTTTCGGATCGTGAGGTTTTAAACCGGGCGCGACGTAATCCGAATCAATCAATGGCGGCGTCAGAAAATAACGGCGTTTCATATCCCGCATATAAACAATCAATGCGTCAAACGCTTCTTTACATTGGGCGATTGTTACGGGGGTGCGGATGGTTTCGTTGGTAATGGCGGCAAAAGCGTTATCGGTGGCTTGCACGTTGGTATCGAACAACTGAAGAACGCCGGCAGGAATACCCCAAATGGAGGCGTGAGTTCCGGCAACATCCTGCCAGTCGCGAGCCATTTCCAAAATACTTTCGCGGTTTTTCGGAAGCCAATCTGTTGTTTTTGATATTATTAGTCTCCTTTTTTGTGCGTAGAGGGCAAAAGCATCCCTTTTTACGGTAAAATTCTTAACAGCCGCAACGAATCTGCCAACAGCCGCGGTAAAATTGCCGCAATTGCCTTAAAACGGGGCTTTTCGTATCCGGTTGTTAAAAACATGAGAATTAAAGTGTAATACTTTTAGAAAATTTGTACAAGTCCCCTATTCCGTCAGCGGAATTTCCGTAATCCGTTATTTGGGAACTTCTAAAAACCGGATCGCGGGCGTTCCGCCTGCAAATTTGCGGTCGAGACGACCGCGATCCTGCTTTTTGTCGAAGGTTTTTAGAAGTTGCCATTTGTATTAGTCTTGCAGGGACGACATGTGCATAACCGGCGGTGAAACGTAGCGCAACCTACGGAGACAAACCGCGTGAGAAGAAAAGAAACTCTGTAGGAGTTTCCCATAAACGGCTCAAGGGTAACTCCTACGGAGTTGGAAATTATTGGGGAGATTCGCACCCCCCAGTTTTACTGGGGGGTATTCAAAGGGGAACGCCTACGGCGTTTGGCTCTCGCGTGTTGAAAAACAACGCTGGAACCTGTTACCTAAAACAAAATTCCCTTCCGGTGGAGGGGTGGCGGGCGGCGCAGACGACCGACGGGGTGGTTGTTCTCAGTTGCAACCCCCAGTTTTACTGGGGGGGATTCAAAGGGAACGCCTACGGCGTTTGGCTTCCGCGTGTTGAAAAACAACCCTGGAATCTGCGTCTGGAACCTGCTCAAGAATAACTTTAATTTCAAATCCATTAACAATGAAATGCAGTGTTCCAATCAACTCAAACAACTTTCCCTTGCGTTGCACACGTACCACGACGCATACAATGCGTTTCCGGCGGGCAACAGCCGGTTTTGCCGCCCCGGAGCGCCGGCAACTAATTGGAACGGATACACGCCGTTTCTGTCGCTCATGCCGTTCTATGAACAGCAGGCGCTTTACGACGACTCGACGACCAGCGGTTGCACTCCACCGCCAGTTATTCATCATGTCGCCGCTAACACGGTTGATATTTAGAGAACTTCTGAAAATATTCAATAAATAATTTTTTCGACAAGATTAACAGGATTGACTGGAGAGATTGGAATAAAAAATCCTGTCAATCTTGTAAAATAAGATTTTAGAAATACTCTTGAGGAAATTTCTATCCTAAAGTTCCAGAGTTTATTTAATACAATCAAATTACCGCGTACTATAGATTAAAATAAAACGATTATTTCACTTATTTTTAATCATTGAGTCTTTTTATAAACGCCGATTTCTGCGGGCGGATAAGTTCGTCGGCGCAAATCGCATTCTTTCGGCAATTGTAATTGTTCAAAATGAAAACGCCGATCGGATTCCACGACAAAAACAGAATCCAACGGCGCGTTTTGATACATCAGTTGCAACATCTCAAGCATCTCGGTTTGCTTTGTCTCAAAAAAGTCATACGGCGGCGAACAAAATACTAACCACGAAAGGTTTACCGTCGCGTAAAATTCGTCGGGACGTCTTGCAAGATAAAAAGCGTCCGCATGAACGAGCCGGCAACAATCGGTCAATTGAAGCGAATCAATATTTTGCCGCAAATTTCTCATTGTTCCTAAATGCTGTTCAACAAGAGTTGCGGAAAGCGCTCCGCGACTGAGCGCCTCGATTGCCAACGCGCCGGTTCCGGCAAAAAGGTCGATAACATGTTTTCCTTTCGCCGCAACGTTGATCAAATTAAATACCGCTTCGCGCGTTCGGTCTTTCATAGGACGAACGCGGTTGTCGCCGGAATATTGCAATTTGACGCCTCGTAAATTTCCGCCGATAATGCGAAGACCGACCGGCGTTTTCTCGCCAGGAACGCTTCCGACATTTTTACCGGCGCTGTTGGGACAATGACGTTTTTCTTTTTTCGCGTTCCGACGACTCGACGACATAGATAAAATAAAAATGTTATGAAATGATATTGAATATTTTGACTCCGCAAACGAGTCAATGAAACTAAAAGCCGGTCATTCTTTCGCGTTTTGGAAATACTTTCCTCTTTTAAGCCGCAATCGGGTATTATACAAGAATTGCGAAACAATTGTAGCGTTTATTGCGATTTTTACGTCAGAATTGTACAAAAAGAGGGATTTTTCCAGTCTTTACGAAATTTCAATCCCTTGTTTGTTCGATGTTATGAGAACAAACAAGTATTGGTTTGTGCAAATCATTTCTTTTTGATTTCTTGGCGCGAGGAAAACATGTCAAAAAAAACGGGCTTTGTAATTCCGGTTTTGGTTTTTGTAATAAATTTTGTCTATTTTGATAATATCCATCAAATATTGGCAGAACAACCGAAAAAAAAAGATGCGTATATTGTGCAAGTTCCGCATGTTGTATTGCCGGAAACGATTCAGTACAAGCCGTATGCGAAACAAAGTTATAGCGATAAACCTGCAACTTACACGGCTTATCCGTCGTATCAAGTTGCGGAAGATACGGAGTTTCGTTCGATAGGTCAGGCGTCCTATCCTGTTAATGCAGTTTCTCCCAATTACTTATCGGCGCAAACTGTTGCGGAAATCTGGAAGAACCGTCAAACTGTTCCGCAACGACAGAATAATCCCGCAAAAGAAGAGCCGCAAAAAAACGAAAAGCCGAATTTCAACGCGCCGGATAGTTTACCGCAAAATTTCCGTTTTTCCGCAGACAATTCGTCATTCGGCAAAGCGTCGCATTTTGAAATACCGGACGTTTCCGCGACTTCTGCGGAATCTCTCGCGTTTGCGGAAAATTCTCCCGAATTTGTGAAACGTCGGGGAAAATCCGACTCGGTTACGCCGAGCGATTCAATTGCGTTTATCAAACGAAAACCGATTTCAGAAAACGCGGAATTTCTTGCCGAAACTTCCGCGCCATTGCGTTTAAAGAGTTTCAGTCAGTTTGCCGACGAGGATTTCAATTTTTATGACGACAGCCGTTTGTCGCAATTAGAACGAGAATCGTTTTTCAATTTGCCGGTGGTTTATTCTGAACTCGTTCCGCCGACTCAATTAAATTCAACGCTGTCGTTGAACGGATTTCAACAACCGCAAACGATTCCGGTCTATGGGCAAAGCTTGGGAAATCCTTACGGTTACGCCGTTCCGCAATCGCAATATCAGAACGGCGGAATGTTCGGACAACCGCGTTCGACGTCGTCAAAGTATGAAGCGGCAAGTGGTTTGACCAATGTTTGGAATTCTTATTTCGGCGCGTCGCAACCGCGAGTTGGAGTATCGCCGCAAGCGGCGCAATATACTTCGCTGACGCAACTTGGCGGAATAGCGCCGATTATGTCGGGACAAGGATTGCAACCTTACGGGATGCCGCAATATTCGATTTCACCGGAACAAATGCAAGCCGGTTACGCCGCGCGGCAACAACAACAAACGATTGGTTATATTTTGTTATATCCGCAAACGGCGCAATCCGGCGATAAATCGGGGGAAGACGCCGACGGTTCGACAAATCTGGCGCAGGGAGAAAATACGGCGGCAAATAATTTCGGCATTGCCAATCTTTCGTCGATGCAAGCGATGTTTATTCCCGCGTCGCACATACAAAATCCTACGCCAAACTACATTTCGCCGGACGTCGCAAATCCCTATCAACCGAATCCTTATTATCAACAAAATCCGATATTTGGCGGAATAAATCCCTATGCGACGAATCCTTACGCAATGAATCCGTATATGACGAATCCCTATGCTGCAATGAATATGAATCCGTATATGATGAATCCTTATGCGATGAACCCGTATATGATGATGAATCCGATGATGGCGATGGGAATGGGAATGACGCCGCCGATCATTATTCAAATGCCGCAGCAAGCGCCGCAACGGATGGGGCTTTTCGCACGGATTCGCGCGCGCCGGAATATGCAGAATAATCGTTATCAGGAAGCCGTTGGTTCGATGGCGTCGCTTTTTACTTCGCCGGAACGGATGCCGGCAAAAACCGCCTATCCTTACGGTTATTTCGGAGCGACGAGTCAACCGTATCAAAGCGGATATTTCGGCGGTTATCATGATATGTACTCGCAAAATATTCGTTTTCCGGGAATGTAAATTCTCAAACCGTCAACCAAAGATGATATAAAAATACAGAATCATCCGTTTGATCAACAGATTGCCGGAGCTATTCGGATAAGTTTTGAAAATCAACGTTCATCCGCAAAGTCTGTTGATTATTAACCATTTTCAATCGACTAAACATGAGCGAGTTTAATTTTTCTGCGCTGGAGAGTTTTCAAAAAACGACGTTGGGCGGCTTGTCTGAAGCGGCGGCGGCGTTTTCCCGAACGTTTGACGGAACGGTAATTACGATTTCGTTGGGCGATTCCGGCGCTTTGGATTTGAACGCAATTCCGGCGGAATATCAATCGGCGGGATTATTACTTCTTCTGGGTTTTGAGGGAAAAGCGGCGGCGATTCTTATTCCGAAATCGACCGGTTTTATTCCCGATTGGTGCGACGCGCCGGATGCGACGGGGCAAAGTAAATTAACGACTCTTGCTCAGGAATGGGGAATGAGTTTTTTCCCGGACGATTTTTTTCCTGACGATTTTCAAGCGTCCGTCGTTCCGCAACTTGCCAACGCGGTTCAAGCCGGAAAATTAGGAAAACAACCGGGTTACATTGCGTTAAAATTGACGAATGCGGCGGGAAAAGAATCAAACGCGTTGTTTATTTTTCCGTTGGAATCGCCGAAAATCGCGTTGGCAACAAATAACGGCGAAACAAAAAGTAAGACGCAACCGCAATCTTCGACCACGAACAAAACGCCCGCCGATAAGCCGAACGGCAGTTTTATTCCGTTTAATTCGCAAGAATTATACACGTCTGATGAAAAAACAATAACGGTCGATGATCTTCCCGGTTTCACAAAGAGCTTGCTTAAAGTGAAAATTCCGGTAGCGGCGGTGTTGGCGTCGTCGAAACGTCCTATCAAAATGATTCTTGAGCTTGGCGTGGGATCGATTGTTCAATTTGATAAATCGTGCGATTCTTTTCTTGATTTGCAAATGGGACAAATCAATGTCGGCACGGGCGAAGCGGTCAAAGTCGGCGACAAATTCGGCTTACGGATTCACTCGATTCAATTACCGCGCGAACGTTTTCATACGGTGGAAGTCCGCAAAGAAGGCGAATTTAAACGCCGAAAACGCGGCGTATCAATTATCGGCAAAGCTCCTATTCGGTCGTTGGAAGAAAAATAGGAAGCGTTCGGGAAACGCTTTCAAAATCCTTTGTTATTAAAGTTATTGTTTCAACAACTTTTTGCTTTTCGGACGTCGTTGGTTGATTCAATGATTTTAGACGTCGCCATTTGATAGAAACCTCTTTCATTTGAAACGACGGACGCTTGCGTTTAGCTTTGAAAGTATATTTTGACCTTGACATGCGAAATTTTTTTTGATATTGATTCCATAATTTATTTTTGAGCCGCATACATTGTAGGTTTAAGATAAATAGACAATCTAGCAAAATAAATTTCCATTTAACAGGTTTGATAATGAAAAATTGGAGAAGAAATAAAAACGCGGCAAAATTTTCGGTTTGCGACGTCATCAAAAATTTGCCGATTTTTGTTACTATTGCGGCGTTGACGGCTCTTGTTGCTTTAAATTCTATTGTCATTAACGGCGTTACTTCCGTTTGTTGGGCGAAAACCGATTCTGATTCGTATGTCGAAATTGATTTTGCCGAAAACAATAATTCAACGAAATTCGTTTCTCATGAAAATTCCGGTTTAATCAACGCGGCAACGATTGCCGTTATT
Organism: Planctomycetaceae bacterium; assembly: GCA_031269105.1. Taxonomy (GTDB): domain Bacteria; phylum Planctomycetota; class Planctomycetia; order Pirellulales; family Thermoguttaceae; genus WRMR01. The sequence continues at coordinate 13,963 of JAISZO010000029.1, forward strand.
CCCGACAATCCTCATCGCAACAGTTCGCTTGGTACGCGACCGCGTAATAGCATTGTTCTTCCGCAACCGTATTGGAGCGGTTTGGAAAACTCATCGAGCCGTTCCGCTTTGCCGATAAGTCAGCCGGTTTACGTTGTTCCGGCAACGACAAACGAACTCCGGTTTTCTACTCCGATTGTCGCATCGGCGTATTCGTCGCCAATTTTGTTGGCGTCGGGAACCACCGGTGATGAAATGTCAAACGCCGACGCAATTGTTTTGACTGACGCTTCGCAATTCGGCAGTATTCCTTCCGGTACGCCGGTTTTTCTGGCGCAAAGTAACTCGCCGCCGGGAATATCGCCCGATTACTCGCCGATTAACGCACTTTCGCCGCAAACTGCGCCACTGCTTCCGGGAAATTCTTTTGACGGTCCTTACAATACGCCAAACGGTTACGGATATATCGCGCCGCAATCGCCGACGCAAACGCAATCGTCGTTGGCGGAACGATACGATCAAATGATGAGTTTTATGAATAACGTAATGGTCGGTTATCTTTGGACGCCCAATAGCGGTAGTCGTCCGCTTGGAAATAACGAATTAAAAGGACAAGCGCGGTTTGCGATTCCGTGCCAACATCTTGGAAACACGATGATTTTTGTCGCTCCGGCAATTCACGTGAATTTTTGGCAATTCGATCAACAAAAAGCTCAAACGCTTTACAAAATGCCCGAAACAACATTCGGAACTTTTCTCGACGCTTGGATCGAACCGGAAATCAACGACCGTTTTCGCTTTGACGTGTTAGGACGAGTCGGCGTTTACAGCGATTTCAAAAAATTTTCCGGCAAAAGCGTTTACGTCAGCGGTCGCGGACGGATTTATTATCAGTATGAAAACAACATTGAGTTGATGCTCGGCGTACAATACATCAATCGCGAACACATTAAACTGCTTCCGACTTTCGGCGTGATTTGGACTCCGAATGAAAAAACGGAATGGCATTTGATTTTTCCCGATCCGAGATTGTATCGTTATCTCGGCAATACAAACGATACCGCGTGGTGGGGATATGTTCGCGGCGAATATGGCGGCGGATCATGGAGCGTCAAAACGTTTAACGGCGACGTAATTCGCACCGATTATAATGATATTCGCGTTGCGTTGGGATTGGAATTTCGTAATAAACCAAAACAATGTTTAAGCGGGCATTTTGAAATCGGCGGCGCATTCAATCGCGAACTTTACACCGGCGGTTCGGCATGGTACAGACCAAGCTCCTCTGTTTTTCTTGCGGGCGGATTGATTTATTGAAAATAAAAATCAATCCTTTCTATTTTTAGTAATTGTTTAAGTTTAGATAATATTTCTTTTGAATCATTGGAATAAACGATAAGGATATTATATATTCTTGATTTGAATACTAAATAAAAACAATTGGAAAATTCTTTCGGTATTGCCAGATAATGGTTGACCGGAAAGAAAACAGATAATAAAATAGAGTAAGTGATTTTGTATTTATTACACAATACCAACACAAAAGAGGTGGATGTTGTAATAAAACAGATAGAGGCAACTTGAATGATCAGATTTATGCCCTTAAATTTGATGACTTACTTTTAAAATTAGAAACAAAAACTTTATTCTATGAAAATTGCATTGATTGGAACAGAAAAAGGAACAATTAAACTGGAATTGTTTGCTGACAAAGCCCCGCGAACAGTCAAAAATTTTGAAGATTTGGCGAAGTCGGGATTCTATAATGGTTTGAAATTTCATCGGGTTATCATAGATTTCGTGATTCAGGGCGGATGTCCGATTGGAGACGGTACCGGCGGACCAGGATATGAATTTGACGACGAATTTCATCCCGACCTGAAACACAATGCTCCCGGCATACTTTCGATGGCAAATGCCGGTCCCAATACAAACGGTTCTCAATTTTTCATTACCCGTGCGGCGACTCCTTGGCTCGACGGAAAACATACGATTTTTGGACGGGTGATTGATGGTTTGGACTTTGTTGAAGACATAAGAAAAGGCGACAAAATCAATTTTGTTCAGGTGCTTGACGCAGAATCGGAAGATGATCTGGACTTCGTCGAAGACACAAGAAAAAGCAACAAAATCAATTTTGTTCAGCGGATCGACGCGGAAGAACTGGAAGAATGACCCAAGAAAATCAAAAATTTTCCTGTAACGAAGATTTTTCTGATCTTCCGTTTGAGGCGGTGCTTGCGCGGTTAGAACAGATTGTTCGGTCGCTTGACGCGGAACAAGTGAATCTTGAAACGGCGTTGCAAAATTATGAAACGGGAATCAAATTATTGCGTCAATGTTATGCAACTCTGCAAAATGCGGAACGCCGAATCGAAATTTTGAAAAAAGTGAACGCCGACGGAACGTTTGAAACCGAAAAATTGACGGAAAATCAATTTCTTTCCGACGCCGCGCGTCCGGGACAGCATCGCACAAACGATGTTGTCGTCGGGACTTCAGACAATAAACCGTCGTCCGCAGTTCGCCGGAAACGTGTACGAAAAATAAATTTCGAGAGTTCGGAAAGCGAAGAAAACGAAATTCCATTTGATTTTGACTAAAAATCTCGTAAAATAATACAATTGTGAAGTAGATTTTTTTGTCTGCAAATGCCGCGAAAAATCATGAATAATTTTAAACGACCGACCACGTAGAATAACGGAATAGACGGAAATATTGCTTTCAGAAATTTCCCGTATTGCGTCGCCAAAAATTTTGCGAATTTTCGCGAGTAAAAATATTGAATATTGACATATAAGGCAAGAGAGTGATGGTGGAATTCTCAGAACGCGAAAAGCGGCAGATTTTAGATTATCTTGAGCTGCTGCGAGAAGAAATTAACGAGAAACTGGACAAATATACCGATTTTGGCGAGCGGTGTCCCAAATATCTTGCGGAACCGATGCGTTACAGTTTGTTATCGACAGGAAAACGTATTCGTCCGACTCTGACGTTGTTAGCGTGCGAGTTGTGCGGAACGTTGCGGTCTCACGCGCTTCCTGCCGCGTGCGCGATTGAAATGATTCACACCTATTCGCTGATTCACGACGATTTGCCCGCTCTCGACAACGACGATTTGCGGCGCGGTCAATTGACGTGTCATATTAAATACGACGAATCGAGCGCGATTCTTGCCGGCGACGCGCTACAGGCATACGCTTACGAAGTTCTCAGCAAAGACGTTTTTCCGAAAGATGTCGCCGGACGTTGCGTGGCGATTCTTGCGGAAGCTTGCGGACCTTGCGATCTGGTCGGCGGTCAGGCGGACGATATGGCTTGGAAAGCCAACGGCGCGCCGTCCCTTGAATTTCTGGAATCAATTCATCATCGCAAAACCGGCGCCATGATTCTTGCCGGATTGCGGATGGGCGCGACAATCGGCGGCGCGTCGCGTTTGCAAATGGAGAAATTAGACGAATACGGACGCAATTACGGCTTGGCATTTCAAATTACCGACGATTTATTAGACGTCACGAGCGATGAAGAAACGACCGGAAAACATGTCCGCAAGGATATTTCGCAGGGAAAATTAACGTTTCCATCATTTCTTGGCGTCGAGGAAAGCCGAAAACAAGCGTATGAAAAAGTCCGCGCGGCGTACGATGCGCTGAACGTTTTCCAAAGCGACTCCATTGTTTATAAGTGCATGGTCGGGTTGACGCAACAATTGTTGGACAGAAAAAAATGACGCAAAATATTCTCCCGACGATCCAATCGTCGCAGGATTTGAAATCCCTGACAAAACCGCAACTCTTACAATTGGCGGATGAAATTCGGGAAGATTTATGCCGTTTGGCGGAACAACGGTTGGTGCATTTTGCGTCGAATCTCGGCGTTGTCGAACTTTGTATCGCGCTGCACGCGACGTTTGATTTCACTTACGACCGGTTGATTTGGGATACGGGACATCAAATTTATCCGCATAAAATGCTGACCGGACGGTATCAACAAATCGGCACAATACGGACGCTTGGCGGATTGATGGGCTATCCGAATCCGGCGGAGAGCGATTATGATCTTTTCGTAACCGGTCATGCCGGTTGCAGCGTCGGCGCGGCGCTTGGAATGAAATGCGGCGACGAATTACTAGAAAAAAATCAATACGGCGAAAAGAACGTGGCGGAACGTTCGGCGGAAGAAAAATCGTCGCGGCGCAGCGTTGCGGTGATCGGCGACGGAGCGCTAGCGTCGGGCGTGGCGCTGGAGGCGTTGTGTCATGCCGATTGGCTTAAAAAAAACGTAACCGTCATTCTCAACGACAATAAGATGTCCATCTGTCCGCGCGTCGGCGGTTTGGGACGTTGTCTTGATTCGTTGCGGATGCACAGAACGTATCTTACGCTCAAATGCGAAGTGCATCGTTTGATGCAGAAAATTCCCGTGTTAGGCAATCTGTTTGAGCGAATACTCGGAAATCTCAAAACGGCAATTAAAGCCGGATTACTTGGCGGCGTTTTGTTTGAGGAACTAGGTTTCCGATATTTTGGTCCGGTGGACGGTCATAATATCGCACAATTACAACGTTACCTCAAAATGGCGTGCGAGTACAAAGAACCGGTGTTGCTGCATGTTTTGACCGAAAAAGGACGCGGTTATCAGCCCGCCATGCAAGACCCAACCGCGTATCATTCGCCGTCGCCGGAAGTCAAAAAAAACGGCAAGACCAAAATTCAAAAAACTCAAACGCCGTCCGTTTCCGAGCGGTTTCTTAAACAAATCGATCTCTCGCCGAAAGAAGCGATTATCGAATGCGAATTGAATCAGCCGTCGTCTTATACGGAGCGGGCGCGCGATTCGATTTTGCGGTTGATGACCGGCGACCGACGGGTTTGCGTCATCACGGCGGCGATGTGTCAGGGGAATATGCTGGAGCCGATTCGGGAACAATTTCCCGACCGTTTTTTCGACGTTGGTATTTGCGAATCGCACGCGATTGTTTTTGCGGCGGGATTGGCGAAAGCGGGAATGCGTCCGATTGTCGATATTTACAGCACGTTTATGCAGCGAGGTTACGATCAGATTTTTCAGGAAATCTCGCTGCAAAAACTTCCGGTAACGTTGATGTTAGATCGTGCCGGAATTGTCGGCGCGGATGGACCGACGCATCACGGCGTCTTTGATATTGCGTATTTGCGACCGTTTCCGAATCTTACGATCATGGCGCCGGGTTGTGCGGAAGACGTAACGCCGATGTTGCAATTTGCAGTTTCGTTAGATTCTCCGGCGGCGATTCGTTATCCCAAAGCGGCGGCTCCGGCGATTGGCGGCGAATTTTGCCCGATTGAATATGGCAAGGCGGAAATTCTTCGTCGCGGAACCGACGGCATGATTGTCGCGTTAGGCGGACAACTTGCCGACGCGCTTACCGCCGCGCAACAACTGGAGACGCGCGGCGTTGACGTCGGAGTGATGAACGCCCGATTCGCCAAACCGTTAGACGCATCGACGATTTTGGAACCGCTACGTCGCGGACAATTTCTGATAACGGTCGAAGAAGGAACGCTTGCCGGTGGTTTCGGCAGCGCGATTCTCGAAGCGGCGGCGGAAGAACGTCTCGACACGCGATTACTCTACCGGCTTGGAATTCCTGACGAATACGTCGAACACGGCGAGCGAAAAGAATTGCTGGCAAATTTCGGATTAGACGTTTCTGGAATCGTGCGGCGCTGCGAAAATGTCGCGAAATATCTTCAAAGGGAATTGGAGCTTCTTTAATGACGAGTTGGAAAACTCTGTTGATTTAGGGACGTCTCGAACGCCCGCATCTTTTCTTGTAATCCTCATTTTCTCCGATGGATTCGGGGGAATATTTCTTTTGAGTCGTGTAAAAATCATTGACGCCCGTTTGTTTTTTCTCAATTTTCGGTCTTTATGCTTCCCTATTCCTCTTATTT
>JAISZO010000048.1 GCA_031269105.1 Planctomycetaceae bacterium
TTTTTTAATACTCATTTCGATGGATGGTAGAAGGGGATTACTAATTCTATAAACGGTTAATAAAAACCGACTATTCATTATAACATGTCAACCACTGTCCCACGAACTCACCAGAAAAACTGTCCCACGAACCCTTGCACTTGACCATTAGTTTTTAACTTTCTTCTCGACGCCGTTTGTACCAATCGCATAAACCGCATCGCCGACGCGACGGCTCATGAGAATCGTGCGTTGAATTTTATTTTCAAAATAATACGAGTATTCTAATCGCCGATCATCGCGGGACGCAATATTAAAACGCGACGGCATGAAAGGTTCGCCGTCGTTAAGCGCTTTATACGCGGCTTCTTTGACGCACCAGAGACGTTCCGCCCAATGTTCGTCGGGAAACGAATAAACCATTTGCCGTTCTTCTTTTTGAAAAAATGTTTTCACGATCTTTTGCGATACGGTTTCAAGCGACGCGACGTCCATACCAAGCCGTATCGTTTCCGAAAGCGCTATTCCAACGCCAATCATCGATTCGCTGTGCGTGATCGTAATTGCCGTCGGCGTCGGCTTCTTATCGACCGTCAAATAAGGACGAATTCCACGACGCGAAGCGTTGCGGCTGATAATTTCATAAGAAGGAAAAAGACGCGGCGCATTCAAAACCGGTTCCGACGCGTTTTGTCTTAACGATTCATAAATTCCTTTGACGAGAAAACGTCCCGCCAACCATGCGCGGCGGTAATTGACGTCGCGTATGTTACTCCAGACGGCGATTTCCGAATCGGCAAGATAACTCGCAACGTCATGAGAAAAAAAATTTTCTACCGCCGCAATTTCGCAGAGGAAAAAACGGCACGGACAATGAATATTTTCCGGCAATTCCAACGGAAGCGAGATTAAACGCGGAGAAGTTTCATTCATCGACATGAGATTGTTGTAAAAACTCGATAAAACCGTCTAAAAATTGTTCCGCTTGCTGCGACTCAAAATACGACCGTTCGCAATTCATCGTAATTGTCGTTTGATCGGCGCACGAAATAAAACCGAACGAAGCCGGCGTATGCGGACGAACCGGCGGCGCGCCGACAAGACGCCACAGCGTCAAATCGGCGACGCGAATCGTTTTTTCTTTTTGAAAACGCTCTTGCGGCAAACCCAGACAAAATAATCCCGGATTTGACAACACGGTCGTCGAGTGACAAAATCTGCGCGACGCTAAAAAACCGAGAGCAAAAGGAATTTTACGGAAGAAACGCACGCCGTCCAAAAACATTGCGCCAATCGACCAGGAAAGAATGCGTTTCATATCTTGATGAATCGTTTCGAGAAATTTCGAATCGGCGTTGCAATCCTGCGGTTTACGATCCAAAAAGACGTAACCAAGAATGTTGGACGTCGGAATGGTTTTATGAAACTCGTTTCTCATATTGATTGGCGTCAAAATGCGAAAATACTTTCCGGCGGACGTTTCCGGTCGTTCTTTATCCGCCCATTGACGCAGAAAAAGAAACATATCGCGGAGCAAAAGCGAATTGACGCTGACGTTTCGCGATTTTGCTTTTGCCCGATACGCGGCGAAAACTTCGGAAGAAATATCCCGCCAACACGGAATCGGAGTTAAATCTTGGAATGCAACCGAGTGCGTTTGCGCGGAAACGCGATTTCTTTTTAAGCTGAACGGACGCCGCCAAAACCATTTGCTCGCTTCTACGACAAGCGATTTCAATTGACGGGAAAAGGGAACCGGTTCGGGAAGAGTAATATGAAGACGTCCGCGTTCTTTGATTCGTTCTTTTTGGGGCGGAAACGGTTGAACGCCGTCCGTATCTCCCAACAAATTAGCGTAACGCGAAAACCAATTTGCCGCGAAATTTGCAATTCCAATACCGTCGGCAACCGAGTGATGAACGTAAATCCGCAAGATGAAAGCGGCGTCGTAACAATCCGCCTCGATTCGCATTGCGGAACCTTTTTGGACGTCCAGCCGCACAACTTTCATCTTGCCGGAATGCGCAAACGCAAAAGTTTGACCGCGATAATCGTTCCAAATCCATTCCGGCGGTTGTTGAGACGGAATCCAATAAGACTTCCCCCGTCGCGTTTCAATTTGCGATTGCAAAAGCGGCTCTTGCTCAAGAGTTTCGCGAAACGCTTGTTCGAGGGCGTTTTTATCGACTTGCCCTTTGAAATGCCATTCATATCCCCAAGTCATCGAGTAATACGGCGATTCGTCGCGCAAAAGATATTCTTCAAACGGTTCCAACGGAAGAGGAAAAATCGGATCGTTACTTGTTCGGAAAGGATCGGCAAAGACGTTCATAACTCAAGAGTAATTTTTATTGCGGAGCCGTTTGGCTTTTGAATTTTTCTCCGTCGAACTCGTCCGCAGGTGAATGAAATTTCCGAAATGATAATTGATTTCCTCGTATTTTTCAACCTTTCTGCGCGATTTTGCCGTAATTTGGAGGGATTTTTTTTCTACTTCGAGAGACATTCCTGCCAAAATGACAGTTTTGCGATTACCTTTGGGCTTTTGGTACGTACCTTTGAGCTTTCGGCGCTTACCTTTGAGCGATTGGTATTCTACAATGAATTGGCGGAGTTTATGCCGACACGACGAGTAAATCATCGCGCCCGCTGCAACGCTTGTGAAACTTACCTGAAATGTTATAATTTGCCTAATGAGGCTTTCATTTCTTTCACCCAATTTCCGAACATTTTCCGATGCGATTGATTTATCTTGATTACAACGCAACGACTCCTGTTGCGCCGGAAGCGCAAGAGGCGATTCTTCCGTTTCTTTCCGAATATTACGGCAATCCGTCCAGTCAATACGTACTTGGCAGGGCGGCGTTTGAAGTCTTGGAGGAATCGCGATTTCATCTGGCAAATTTATTACGTTGCGAGCGAAGCGAAATTATTTTCACATCCGGCGGCACGGAAAGCTGTAATTTAGCGCTGATGGGTACGGCGTTTTGCGTTGCTCCTCGCGGTTCCGGTCACTTGGTCGTTTCGTCGATTGAACATCCGGCGGTGTTGCAGACTGCAAAATTTCTTGAATCGATGGGATACGGTTTATCGATAGTAACGCCGAACAGACAAGGAATCATTGATCCGGAAAGCGTCATGGAGGCGATTCAGGAAAACACGTTTCTTGTAAGTATTACGCTGGCGCATCATGAAACGGGAATTTTGCAGCCGGTTTCGCAAATTGCCGAGCGTTGCCGTTTGGCGGGCGTGTTGGTTCACGCGGACGCGTGTCAAGCGGTGGGAACAATTCCGGTACACGTCGCGCGGCTGAATGTTGATTTATTATCAATGAGCGGTCACAAAATGTACGCGTCTAAAGGAATCGGCGCGTTGTTTGTACGGCATGGCGCTCCGATTTTGCCGATTTTGCACGGCGAAGAAAATGAATGCGGGCTTCGTTCTGGAATGGAAAATGTGCCGGGAATCGTCGCGTTTGGCAAAATGGCAAATGTTGCCGAAAAATACATGCAACAATCGATGGAGCGAATGACGCATTTTCGCAACCAGATTGAAACAATATTGACCAAGACGGTGCCGGGATTGATCGTCAACGGAAAGGATACGGAACGTTTGCCGAATACTTCGTTGTTGACATTTCCGCGTGTTTTTGCCGATCAAATGCGGCAACGTCTGCCGGAACTTTGCTTTTCGACAAGTTCCTCGCCGCTGGGACGTAACGACAAAACGTCTCCGGCGCTTTCCGCGCTTGGACGTTCCGCCGCTCAGATACAAGGAACGATTCGTTTGAGCGTCGGGCGTTTTAATTCGGAAGAGCAAATTGTCCGCGCATCGGAGATGCTTGCTTCCGCGTGGGAAAATCTACAAACAACGTGAAATAAAAAGCAAGTCATTCGGGGACAAAAGCCGTTACGAGATTTTAAATTTTGTCTTTAGATTTAAGATATTCAACGACTTTATCAGCAAGTTGATCGGCTGATTTCACGGCGGCGTCTAAAACAAGTTCCGGCAAAAGCGGGGTTTCATAAGGATCGTCAATTCCAGTAAAACCTTTCAATTCGCCTGCGCGCGCTTTCTTGTAAAGTCCTTTCGGATCGCGTTTTTCGCAAATTTCCAATGATGCATCGACGAAAATTTCGATGAAATCGCCGTCTTTCAGCGTTTTACGAACTCGGTCGCGATCAATACGGTACGGACTGATGAACGCCGTCAACGCAATAATTCCCGCTTCGGCAAACAATTTCGCCACCGCGCCGATACGTCGGATATTTTCTTCGCGGTCTTGCGCCGAAAAACCTAAGCCGAACCGTTTGGCAAAGTCTTCGCCGTGTTCGTCTTTGAGCATACCGGGACCGGCGTTCAAACCATGACGTACATTGTCGCCGTCAAGTACAAAACTGTGCTTTTTCAAAGCGTTGAGCTTATGATCAACAAGATTCGCTACCGTACTTTTACCGCAAGCGCTCAAACCGGTAAACCAAACAACGCATCCCTTGTTACCATGAGTCGTTTCGCGTTCTTCTCGCGCTACCGAATGTTCATGCCAATGAACTTCTACTTTATTTTGTTCGCTCATACTTTTAAACTTGATTTCTGTTTTTTGTATTTGTTGCCGATTAAAACTTAACGTGTTTTGCAATACCGATAGATTAAGTCGGAATTGTATTTGTCATTATCGCATTTTTTTACGATGCGTCAAGGAATGACGATAAAAAAATAAAATCATCATCCGCCAAACGAAATATTATTTCATTATATTATTTCATTTTTTGTTCTACTTCGGTATTCTCTTGATGAATTGAAGAATTTTGAGACAAAGAAGAGTTGATATCCTTGCGCGTCGATTGTTTTGGGAAATTGCGGTAAACTCTTGGTTTCTATTGCGGCGGATTTTTGAGAGCGCAGGACAAGACGGCAAAACTTGCCGACAGTTTGACATGTTCGCAAATTACATCATTCGGCAATTCCAGAAGAATCGGCGTATAATTCCAAATTCCTCGGACTCCAACGCTCACCAATAAATTTGCCGCCATTTGCGCCGCCGAAGCCGGAACTGTAAGAATGCCGACGTCGATATTTTTATCTTTTCCCATACAAGTCAATTCGTCAATGTGATGCACGGGACATCCGTGAATTTTTGTTCCTAATTTACTCTGATCGGTATCAAATGCCGCAACAATATCCAGCCCAAACTCGGAAAATCCTTGATAACCAAGTATTGCGCTGCCGAGACTTCCCGCTCCCACAAGAAATGCGCGAGTAATACGATTCCAACCAAGAAACCTCTCAATCGCTTCAATCAGATCGATAATCCGATAACCAACTTTCGGACGACCTGTAATTCCCGTGATAGCAAGGTCTTTTCGTACTTGAACGCTCAATTGTCCCAATTCGTCGGCTATTTTTGTGCAAGAAACGCTGATTTCATCATTTGTTTTAAGTTCTTTAAGATAACGAAGATAAACCGGAAGACGTTGAATGCTCGGAACCGGATGATTTTTTATAACGCCATAAATTGCTGTTTGTGCCATCTTTCAACCGTAAACTATTGTTGGTAACCTCAAAACTTTTTTGCAACGCAAAAAATTTCAAAATAATTTTTATCGCTTATTTTGAAATGAAGATTGAAAACACTTTCGTACTTTTAGCGTTTTTTCATTTTGCGGGAAAATTTGATTTTTTTAGCGAACTTCCTGTTGACAATCATTGTCGCCGCTCAATCAATAATGTATTATAAATAAAAAAATAGTGATTGAAAACCGTCAAATAAAAAAATGGCGGAATAATTATCGCAATTCCGCAAGGATTTTCACATTGGACAAAAACAAGAGGATTAACTATGCCATTATTCGGAGCGCACATGTCGATTTCAGGCGGATATAACAAAGCGGTTGAAGCCGCCGCCGTAATTGGATTCGATTGCGTCCAATTGTTTTCAAAAAATAGTAATCAATGGAAAGCGAAACCGATTACTGACGAGGAAGCGGAAAAATTTCAATTTTCTCTCCGCACGAACAAAATAATCCGTCCGCTTATTCACGATTCGTATTTGATCAATTTGGCGTCGCCGAAAGACGAACTTTATCAAAAATCCATTGCCGCATTTGTCGAAGAAATGGTTCGTGCGGAAAAATTAGGCGTTTCGCATCTTGTTATGCATCCGGGTTCTTACACGGAAAGTTCCGAAAGCGAAGGAATCCAAAAGGCGAGTCGCGCTTTTGATGAAATTTTTCAGAAGTATAATGATTTGATACAAACTGCCGAAAATAGAAAGTCGGTAATGATTTTACTTGAAACGACCGCCGGTCAGGGAACGAATCTTGGTTCTAAATTTGAACATTTGCGCGATATTATTGCCGGTTGTCAAAAACCGGAACGTTTCGGAGTGTGCGTCGATACTTGTCATATTTTTGCCGCCGGTTATCCGCTGATTGAAAAAGAGGATTACGAACAAACAATGCAAAAATTTGAAGACGTCATCGGGCTGAAACATCTTGTCGCATTTCACTTAAACGACAGTATCAAAGGATTGGGAAGCCGCGTTGACCGGCACGCTCACATTGGTTGCGGCGCGCTCGGTTTAGAACCTTTTCGACATATTGTCAACGATAAACGGTTTCAGGAAACGCCAATGTATCTCGAAACTCCGAAAGGCGCGACGATGATCGACGACAAAGAAATCGATTGGGATTTGGCGAATCTGAATATGTTGAAAAATCTTCAGGATTTGTAAGGCGCTATCCTACTTCGCGTTTTGTTCGTAAAACGTGCGGACATGTCCGACGTCGGTTACGATTTGATAACCAACCGACGCGACGCGGTTGTGCAGACAAAAACGACATTCCGCCGCTTCTTCGCCGGTGCAGATTTTGTTTTCATAAAGTTCGTACAATTTTCGCACGCCGACCGGAGAAAGATTCGGCATCACGACATTCGCGCCGGCGAGAAGTCCTAATTCGCGTCCTTGCGGATCGGCGGTTCCGAGCGCGGTTGTCGCCGGAATTAACGCATACGGAAACATCAACCGCAAAATCGAAATCATTCGCAAACAAAGCTGCACGTTACCGTTTGGAAAATGACGAAACGGCGTGTCGCGATGCGTCAAATACGGTCCGATACCGATCATTGCCGGTTGAAGTTCCTGTAAAAAACGCAAATCTTCAATCAGATGTTCCGTCGTTTGGTACGGCGAACCGACCATGAAACCGGAACCAACCTGATAACCAATTCGTTTTAATTCCCGCAAACATTCTTTACGGTTTTGCAAACTCATTCCCGCCGGATGCAATTTCGCGTAATGTTCCTCGTTGGCGGTTTCGTGACGCAGCAAATAACGGTTTGCTCCGGCGGCAAACAATTTGCGATAACTTTCGAAAGGTCTTTCGCCAAGCGAAAGCGTAATCGCGCAATCGGCGTAACGCCGACGAATCGTCGAAACGATATTGCACATTCGGTCGTCGTTGAAATAAGCGTCTTCGCCGCCCTGTAAAACAAACGTGCGAAAACCGAGTTTGTAACCGGTTTCGCAGCAGGAAAAAATTTGCTCTTCAGTCAATCGGTAACGCTCGACATTGGGATTGTCCCGCCGAATACCGCAATAATAACAGTTATTTTTGCAGTAGTTCGACAGTTCAATCAGCCCGCGAATATAAACGTTCGTACCGTAATTTTCACGCCGCGCAGAATCCGCCAACTTAAAAAGTTCCAGATCGTAACGGTTTGTTTCGAGCGCCGCTTTCAAATCGCCGTCGGACAAATCTCCGTTTTGCGCCAGTTCGTCGGCAAGATTTTCTATTAATAACGACATTTTTTTGAATTATTCTCTCTCAATAACGTTTTATCTCTTATCGCAAATTATACTTCGATTTTCCGAGAAATTCAAGAAAATTTATTCCATGTTCGTCGGGGTAAAAACTTGGAAACAACGTCCCGAAACGTCGGCGAGATTCCTTAAACCATTAAACCGAATAGTAATATCGTATTTTAGTTTTAAACTTTTTCACTGCCGAATCCAATCCGGCGATTGCGGAGTTGGCGGCGGAGTTTGTTGCGAAGAGCGGCGGGGCGAAGTACGACGACGCGGCGAAGCGCTTTGTTGCGTTGAAGGTTGCGAAGCCGCTTTCGTTTGCCGCGAAGAGCGTAAGTTCGCTTGCGGACGTTCGCGGCGAAGTTCCTGTTGCGCGGCGAGCGGCGACGTCGGAACGCAAACGACGATTCGCTGCTCTGTCGGCGGCGGCAAATCCAATTGTTTGGCGGCGTCTTCAAGCGTCCATCGGCCAAATGTTCCCGACGATAACGCGCCGTTTTGTCGCGGCGTATTTTGTTCGAGAATCCTATCGCTTGCTGTCGGCGCGTCGCCAAGATCGCCGGATGAAACCGCATTGGCGGCGAAATCGCCCAACGACGGCGCGTTACTTCCGATGACGTTTTCCGTCGTCGTTTCGATATTTTGCGCGGCGTTTCCTAAACGATTTTGCCGCGGCGGTATATTGATTATTTGTCCGGCAAGCGGACTATTGCGGAGCGTTTCCGCGTCCGCAAGCGTCGTCAGTTGAAGCGTTATTTCAATCGCAATCGGCAAACCTTTTCGCTCGAGACTGTTCCACGAATCATGCCACCGATTGCCGTCGTAATAACGAAACAAACAACCGACAACCTCTGGCGCGGACGTTGCAAGTTGCCAATCGCCGGTTTGACGCGGTTGCGACGAAAGCGGCGTTTCAAAATCAAATTCACGGCGAATCAATCCGCCGCCGTTGGGAGAAAGAAGCGAAAAATCATAAGAGATGGTTTTCAATTCCGGCGCTTGCACGCCGTTTTGCGCCGTTTGATCGCCGGTTCGGAACGGGTTGATTTGAATCGCGTCGATTCGCAGCGAAGTTTTCGTTCCCGATAATCCGAACCGCCGCGCACTATTGGCGTTAGTCTCCCGCGTCGGATGCAGCGGGTCTTGAATCGCGCAACTGAGATCGTCGGCGAGAAGTTGCGAAATCGACCGGACAAGCTGCGAGCGTTCCGCGCGTTTTTCGCCGCTTTGAAACGAGCGGGAAAACATTCCGACAAGTCCCCAAAGTATCGCGAACAAAACAATCAGCAACGTCGTCGAAATCAACAGTTCAATCAACGTAAAACCGAATCGGCGATCTTTTCCGCTCATAACGCGCCCTCGCTTGTGAAATTTGAGGTTTCGTTATTTTCTATGATTTCCAACGGTGGAGGCGTGTTGGTTTCGTTGGCGGTCGCGTCCGGCTCGCGGTTTTGACGCAACGATTCGCGGTATTGCCGCCGCCGTTCAGCGGAAGACGTCGTTGCGGATTCGTCGGGATTTCTATTCGTCGCGCCGGTTTCATTTTCCGGCAACGAGAGCGGCGCGACGATTTCTTCCGTTGTCGATGCGAACAAATTTGCGGACGTCGGCGTCCTATCAAACGGCGAAAGCGAACTGCCGGAAACGCGGCTTTGCGGACTCAAACCGCCGATCATGCCGCGATACGGATTTTGTTGTAACGCCAAAAGAACGTCGTCGTCAATTCTCGCGTTGTTTATCCAAACGGTCATTTCAAAATGATCGGCGTCGCCGACAATTCGCGCGGTCGGATCGTTCGGTAAACGCTCGCGATATGCGGAAATTTGTACGGCGGTTAATTCCGGCTTGTTTGTCGGCGCGAGTTCCACCGACAAAAACCAATCTTCTAATTCGTTTATTGGTTCCCGAAATGTCGGCGCGACCGGCTTTATTCCCGCCAACATTTCATTGATTCGCGTTTTGCAGGCAAGCTGCGCTACGGAAAGTTCTCCGGCTGCCGTCGCCGTGCGTCCGGCGCGATCCGTCATCGCGTAAAGAGCCGCCAATCCCGCCGCAAGTACAGCCAGCGTGAAAAGAATTTCAATCAGCGTATAACCGGATTGTCGAATTTTACGTTGCATGAATTAAAAAATCCAAATAGGGCGGGAAATTTCCTCCAAAACCATTAACCATTATAACGCCAAATTTTGCTTCTCAAAAGCCCAGAATCAAACCCAAAGATGTTTGGCAAGAAAAAGTGAATGATGTTGTTACGAAACGTTGGAAGAGAGTATTTGTGATTATGTTTTTGTGACAATAAAAAACATCAATGGGAACGATTAGAAATTCCCGAAAACTTTTGTCAATTTGCGGTCGCGGCAAAATTTTTATTCTGTTGATTATTTTTGTACGCCATAACGCGAGCAATAACGATTTCCGCCATTTCGCGGTCAAACGGTTTCGGCATAAAGTCGTCCGCGCCGAGTTTCAGTCCTTTGATCACGTTTGTCGCGTCGCTTTCCGTCGAAACGAGAACAAACGGCGTTCCTTTATACCACGATTCTTGCTGTAAACGGTAACACAATTCAAAACCGTCCATTTTCGGCATACTGATGTCGGAAAAAATGATACAATACTTATTGCCGTTTTCTTGTAATTGTTCTAACGCTTGCTGTCCATTGACCGCTTCCTCGACTTCTAACCCTATTTCTTCCAATATATTACGAAAAATGCGGCGAGTCGGAACAGAGTCGTCAACAATAAATGCTCTTGGCGACGGCGGAAGTATTGTTGCCAATGAAAAATTGAAATCGGACATGATGAAAATTTCCTAAAAAAATGGAATAAAACAAATAACTCTTTACTATTTTTTAGTTTATTTTCAAAAAAAATGTCAGAAAATTTATCCATTTTCTAAAATTTTCCCAAAGATACTCATAAATTTCAGTATAAATATCAGTTTTTTAAAAATATCGGTTAAAACCCTTGTCCGATTCTAATGATTTGTTATTATTAGACTTGCGTTTATTGTTAATGTATTTTTTATTTTGCCGATAGAGATTTCCGGTTTTATATGTAAATTGTCCAATGGAAAATTTACAAAAAACACAAAATTTTCACACAGACGCTAGTTGAATTTTCTCCTTTCTGATAAAATTTAGGAAAGGGTATTTCTAAAAATGTCTTTTTCAAAAACGCGACGCTGTCAAACACGACGTTTGCAGTAACTATTTTGATTGAAATTTCAATTATTAGAGACGCCCTAAACATGGTTTGGGGTTTGGAATTTTTTCCAAAATCATTGTTGTCGCTCTAAAAAAAGGAAGGAATCATGTTGAAAACATTAGGGATTATTGACGGTTTGTTGACGTCGGATCGCCAACGCCGAAATGTCAGCCGTTTGCTTGGCGGAAAAACCGTTCTCGAATGGGTTGCCCGACAAATGACCGACTCGTTACAACTCGATGGAGTGATTGTCGTAACCGACAATTCCGAAGAAAATTTGTTTGTCAAAACGACGATGCCGTTGGACGTGCCGGTTTTTATCGCCGACACAACAGAAACATTAACGGCTCTTTGTCAATCGCTGGAAATGTTTCCGGCGGAAAGTTGCGTTTATCTTGGTTCGGATTGGCCCCTGATTGATTCGCTTTTGATTGACCAATTGGTTATTACGGCGGAATCCAATCCGCAAGGCGAATATGCCGCGTTTCAATTTACGGACGATTCTTATTCGGCGAAAGGACGTCCAGTCGGAATGTTTGCCGAGTGGTACAATGTAAAGGCGTTACATCGCGCAAAACGCAAAGCGATTTCGTCGATTCATCGAGAATATCCCGGCATGTATTTTCTCGAAAAAGCCGTAAAAGAAACCGTGACGTTTGTTTCCGTGCCGAAACAATTTGCCGGAACGGAATTTCGCATGACGCTTGAAAGCGAGGAAGCTTGGGAAACGATCTCTACGATTTTCGAATCCATTGACGCGGGTAACATTCACTGGTCGCATATCGCCGCATTGCTGACGCATCTGCCTCACGCGCAGATCAATCGTCCGCATTTACAACGCGAGCATTCGTTTTCGTGAACCTTACTCGCCGCTCATGGACTTGCGGCAAATGAAAATTTCATGAATCAGCCGCCGTACTACGGCGCAATTTATAGAATTATTGCGTTGTTGTACAGCTGATTTTTTTGCTGATAATAACCTTTCTCAAGTAAAAAATTTTCCGGTTAATAGCGTATTTTTCCCATAAAAAATATTTTATGAAAAAAATAAACTATATTATAACGAGAAAAATGTATGTAAACTTTACGTCGTCGGTAAGCGTTAGACATGGAGTATTTTATGAGCCGTTCATCTACGCTCCCAAACGCAATTCATTCTCTGTTGGCAAACGATCCTGATTTACGAGAGATTGTATGGCTTTTTGTTAATGAAATGCCGTTGCGGATTCAGAAACTTTTAAACGAATATCAAACCAAAGACTGGGAAAAACTTTCCATTACCGCTCATCAACTCAAAGGCACGGCGGGAAGTTACGGGTTTAGCGAAGTGAGTCCTGTTGCTGCACAATTGGAACAAGCGGCAAAATCCCATTCCGACGAAAATGAAATTCTGCAAATATTGAACGAATTGATACGGATTTGCGAACGCGTCGTTTTAACTCCCGATACCGATTGTTAGGCAATCGGTTGTTGAACGATAATCTTTTGAATTTCCTCGTCTTTCGATAAAGAATCATTTTGCGGATTCGCTATTTTCTATCGCCAAAAGAAACTCCCGAAATTTAACGCATAGCCAATTATTAACAGATAAGGCAGATTTATGACGGCAAATCCGTTATGGTATCAGAACGGTCTTCAATTCGGATGCCGACAATGCGGACGGTGTTGTATCGGCGAAGCGGGATACGTGTGGGTAAATGAAGAAGAAATTACCGCAATGGCGGATTATCTCGGTTTGAATCGCAATATGTTCGTTGCGCATTTTGTCCGTAAGGTTGGCAAGCAAAAAAGTCTTATCGAACTTAATAACGGCGATTGCGTCTTTTTCAATCATGAAATTCGGGGATGTCAATTGTATGAAGTTCGTCCGACGCAATGCCGTACTTGGCCCTTTTGGAATCAAAATATTGACGCGCCAAATTCATGGAAAAAAACGGCAAAATTCTGTTCCGGTTGTAACAAAGGCGATTTACACGCGGTTGAAGAAATCGAAGAAAAGCGAAAAAAATTAAATTTATAACGCTCGCAAAAATCTCTTTGCCCGAACAATCGAACGACAAAAAACGCAAATATTCCGTAGAAATTGCGTTCTATTAAATAGCAAAAAACGGTTTCCCATGTTTATTATAGGAAACCGTTCTTCGGGATTCTATCAGGAAAGAAAATCTTTACGTTGTTTAATTCCACAAGGATTGTAAATCAAGACGTAAACTGAACGTACTCATGAATAGGTTGATTGCCACTTCCGCAGGCGTATATTCCAACACAATCAAGTCGTTCGGCTGAATTAAAATACGTTCTGTCGGATCAGTCATTGCGCGTTTCATATCAATTCGGATGGCTCGTTGATAACCGTTCACTTCACGAATTACGAGAAGACGCGTCGGCGGAATAATACTTCCAATACTGGCGCCGCGAACCGTGCTTGATCCTCCTGCCGCCACAGCTACCGAACCGCCAGCCATTGACATCGCTCCAAACACGTCTAAGTCAAAGTCGCGAGGAATCGGATACATACCGCCTTGTAACAGTCCGCCGGTATAAAACACTTCCGCCTGACGGGATTGAACGACGACAACATCTCCGTCTTTGAGAATAACGTCTTCCGGCGACAAGTCCGGCAACGTTTGTCCCGGTTTCGCCCGTAACGGAATACGAATAATGTTAGGATTACCGTCCACATACACGGAATTACCATTATTTGTATTCGAGAGAAAAGCGCTTTGCGTTTGTAAATCGACTCCGCCGCGTAATACAATGACTTCGTTTTTTGCGTTCATACTCGGCATACCGCCGGTTTGATTCAGCGCGTTTAACACGTCGTTTTGATAAGCCCACAAATCCAGCGTCTTTGCCGTTCCGCGATCTTCGTTTCCGATAAACGCCGAACCTTTTCCACTGTAATTGCCCGCATATCGCATATCGTCGGCGCGGACGTCTTCGCGAATAACGACCACGTGATATGTTCGCGGACGAATCAACGACACGGAAATTTTCGCGTCGGGACCGACAATCTGTTGAGTGTTCGTGTACGACTTGCGAATCAAATTTTCTGTTTCCATCAAGGTCGAACCTTCCACATGAAGCGACCCCATAATTAATGGCAACGCTAAAGTTCCGTCGTCGCGGACCGTGTAAGGATAACCAACTGCCGGAGGAAGATTTGCAGATTCCGGCGGTTCATAAACTGGCACGGGTTGTCCCGCTTCTCCAGTAACGGTTTCAATGAAGATTCCTAACGTATCTTTGGGACCAATTCGATAAGCGTCCGGTTGTTGTTGCCCAAGAACACGGTAGTTGATAATTTCCATATTACTTCGCTGTTTTTGACGCGAGTTTGGAAAATGTGACGGCGAAACCGTCTGACTGTTAGGAACACTTGTACATCCTACGAATGTTACCAATCCCAAAACTATGGCAAAACATTGTTTCCAAAGCCCTGTTTTCATAAGTGGCGTCCTTTCCTCATCATTGCCTTCCGCATTACAATTCAAACATTTTGTAACAGAAAGCTATAATATCCCCGATTTTGTCTATTTTTTCATTTTCGATACATTGATTATTTGCCAAATAATCTATACGATTGCGTATTTGTTAAAAATCAATTTTATCGCTAAAACCTAAATCGGTTGTTAAAGCCGATATTCTCAATAATTTATGAATAATCCGAATAAAAGTGAATTTATTTTTAGGAAAATTTTAGAATATTCGTTATATTTAACTTATTTTTCCTATTTAACGAAAATTGATTCAAAATCACAAAGTCATTGATACGGAAATTAAAGAAAGGAGAAAGAGTTTACAGTCCCGTTTTAATCAAAAATCGTTTTGATATGTTCAATAATTTGAATTTTTGCCGTATTTGTGTGGACTGAAATAAATTGACATTCGGCAAGACTGCGAAACCAAGTCATTTGACGTTTCGCAAATTGTCGCGAGTTTTGTTTAATAAGTTCAACGGCGCTATGAAGCGACGTCTTTTTGTCGAGATAATCAAAGAGTTCTTTATAGCCAATCGCTTGCGCCGCCGTCTTATTGATTGGGAGAAACCGTTTTGTTAATTGAACGACTTCATCGAGAAAACCGTGATCCATCATCAAATCAACGCGGCGGTTAATTCGTTCATTCAACATTTCGCGAGGCCAATCCAGAACGACAACTTTACAACGCGATAACGGAGCCGGAGTTTCAAATTGCTGCTGCCACGTACTAATGGAAATACCGGATTTGCGAAACACTTCAATAGCGCGAATCAAACGCTTGGTATCGTTAGGATGCAAACGTTTTGCTGAAACAGGATCGATTTTCCCTAATTCGTTGTGTAAAAAATTAGGCGGCATATATTGGGCTTTTTCAAAGAGGTCTTTTCGCAAATCAGGATCGGCAGGCGGTCCTGCAAAAATTCCGCGAAGCATCGCCTTGAGATATAACGGCGTTCCTCCAACAAAAAGAACTTTTTTATTTCGCCGCCGCAAATCATGGATTTTTTCATACGCTCCTTGAACGTATTCGGCAAGATTATAATCTTCGCTTGGATCGACAACGTCAATCATGTGATGCCGAATCGTCATCCGCTCGTCGTCTGTCGGTTTTGCCGTTCCGACGTCAAGTTCGCGATAAACCGCCATCGAGTCTAAAGAAATAATTTCAGCGCCTAATTCTTCCGCCAATGGAATAGCGACGCTCGTCTTACCGCTGGCGGTTGGTCCCGTCAGATACCAACAATCCCAACCGGGATTATCAGCTTGGAGGCGTTGAGTATCTGCAATGATCGGCATGAGAACACAGACTAAATCATAAGTGAAAATGAATCGTCTTATTCAATTTCAAGAGGATTCACCGTAACGTACATAAAACTTTCATAGGTACTTTATTTTACTTAATATTTTCAGGAAATCAAACAAAATACAAAAAATTTTTCCAAAAATTCAGTCGATTTCTAAATGACAGCGTTAAGACAGAGAAAATTTGCAAAAATAGCGGAAATTATTGCATTATCGACGTCATTGCTATGTCGTCAATAATAAAAGCGTTCGCAATTTTTAATTCTATAACAGATTTCTACAACGACAGCACAAACTCCACGAGATCGTCAATTTCCTGCTCGGACAGTTTTTCGAGACGGTTGTCCGGCGCAAAATGTTTTCCTTCGACGAGTAATTCTTTTATTGTCGCGTAACGTCCGTCGTGCAGATACGGCGCGGTTCGCCAAACTTCCACGAGCGACGGCGTGTCGTATTCGTTCCATGAGTCGTATTCGCGAGTGCCGACGTTGTGTTGGTCCAGGTCTGTGTAATACGGTTCGGGATGACAATGAGAACATCCGGTTCGCGCGTCGTTGAACAACAATTTCCCGCGGCGCGCCGATTCGCTGAACTGACCGTTGACAAGTTGCGGACTTAACGTCGGTTGCATGGATTTCAAATATTCGTCGATTGCGCAATAATCGTTTTCAATTGGAAACCGTGAAAACAAAATACTGTGAACGCCTGCTCGCACGGCAATTTCCGCATTTTCCCGCACGCCGGACGCCATACACGGCGGCGTTTTATGCGACAATAAAAGCGATTTCGTGTTCTTCGGATTATTCATGCCGTCGTTGAGCAAGTCCCAGTTGATGGCGTCGGAACGTCCGTCGGGATGACAACTCGCGCAGCTTAACCATTGTTGCTCGCAATAGGTTCCGTCGTGAAACAGCGCTTCGCCGCGGCGCACGATGTTCCAAATCGGCGGCGGACCAAGCCGCGCGATGCTTCGTTCAACGCTGAAACCGGAATACGGCTGCAACGGTTCCAAACGTTCAAACGTGAATCGAAACATTTTGACGCTTTGAGAATTGTTTTCCGATTGATACGGCAAATTGTTCATCGGTTCAACGACGTACGATTTTTTCTGCGTCGGCGGAAGATCGACGATTTTTTGAAGCGGCAAAACATGTTTTGGTTTTGCCGACTCGCCGAAATCCGTAGGATAATTGAAAGCGTTTTGAATCGGCTCGGCGATTTTGAAATCAATTCGTCCAATTAAATCTTCATACGCCGCCGTGCAGAAAATACGGCGTCGGTCGTCGATCACAATCCGCCGCATTCCTTTGACGCCAAGCGGAATCCGCACATGAACGGGCGTCATTGATTCAAAATCATTGGACTGGGAAGCGTTTGAATCGGAATAATGCGGCATGAGAGCAAGATATTGTCCCAATCCGCGTTGCGTTTTCGACGCGCGGGCGTCGAGTTGGCGGATTATTCGCGGCAAATTCACAAGTGAAATTTCGTCGGTTCCGGCATGGGCGACGGCTAAAAAACGGGCGTCCGGCGAAATCGAGATTCCCCAAGGATTCGCCGCGCCGTGCGACGCTTCGTCAAGATAAATCGTATCGGCAAACGTTTTCGTTTCCAGATCGACGGCGGCGAGAAGATTTTCGCAAATCCATCCGCCGGCGATGCTCATCGGTATTTGATCGAAGTGTCCGATAAGACAAGAGACAAACGCGTATCTGCCGTCGGGCGTTATCGCCAAATCGCGGGCGTTCATCGATCCGATAAACAACGGTATAACGGTAACGGCGCCGGAGGACGTTTCGAAAATCCGCACGCGGTTTCGCGTATTACTGTTATGAGCGCTCATCGGGTCTTCCGGCAAAGCGTTTGCGGCGACGAGTTGTTTTCCGTCGGGCGTAACGGCTAACGCGATTGGCTCGCGACCGGCTTTCCATCGCGCGGTTTCTTTTCCCGCCGACAAATCAACGACGGAAACGTCTCCGCTGAAACGATTGGCGGTATAAGCGACGGAAACGTTATCGGAAGATTTTGAATCGGAAAAAACGGCGACGCCAGACGGCGTATGACCGACGGCAATTATTTTTCAAGCGTCAGATTTTGAGCGTTCACCCATAATAAGACGCCTTGCGCTTCTCCGGCGACGATTGCAATATGCGTTTGATCCGGCGAAAAAGTCATACGGTTGGGACGATCATTAAAGGTCAAAATTTGCGGCGGCGTCTTGTCGATAAGCGAAATTTTCCGCAAGTCGCGCGATTCGGCGTTGAGAACGAATAAAACATCGCCGGACTTATCAAGTAAAAGATCGCACGGTTCAAGATATTGAAGCGTTCCGAATTTTTCATCGGTCATGCCAAACGGATTGATCGCCGATTGAAACAAATTCAACGATTCCTGATCGCCGCCGAAAGAAACCGAAAGCGGCGGGAAATTGATGAAAATGAAACAAGTAAACGCCGCAAATTTTATGATTTGACAAAGAAAATGTGGAATTGACGTCGTCATGTGTTCCTAATTAATGATTGAAGTTTATCAATTGATAGATTGAGATGTATCAATTACGAAATAATGGAAACGTCCGGCGGATTACGTTTATTTCATGTGCCGTAATTCGACATAATCAGGATGCGGTAACGGTTCTTTTGTTTCAGGCATATCGGGAAGCGTTTCAACAATTTTGCCGTAATCGCTCGACGGTATTTCTTGTTTCAAATTTGTACCGCAACCCGAAGTTAATAAAAAAGTTGCGAACAAAAACATTGATCCTGACAATAATAAAAAGCGATTCATCTTATTCTTTCTCTTTCTGAAAAAATGCGTTGAAAATTTTCCGGTTTTCTCTCTGTAAATCTGTTGCGTCTAGGAATAAATAACGATTCAAGATGTTTGCTCATTCGTAAATCTTGGAACTTCGACCGTTCTCAACAATTGCAAAAGGATGGCGTCGGCTTTTTGACCTTCGATTTCCGCTTCGGCGGTCAGCATAACGCGGTGACGCAACGTCGGTAACGCAAGTTGAATTACGTCGTCGGGAATGACGTAATCCCGTCCGCGAAACGCCGCAAGCGTCCGCGAACCTTGCATCAACGCGATTCCCGCACGCGGCGACGCGCCCATGTAAAATCGCGAATAAGTTCGCGTTTGACGCACGATTTTGTTGATGTAATCAATCATTTGCGGCGCGATGAAGACGTCGTTGATCATCGCCGACACTTTGAGAATTTCATCAGAATTCGTTACCGGTCGGACGTTTTCAACTTTCTTTGCCGGATCGATCAGCTTGCCGTGCATAGCGAGAATTTCCGTTTCCTGCTCTTCCGTTGGATAATCAATGACAAGTTTGAACATGAAACGGTCGATTTGCGCTTCCGGCAAATTATACGTTCCTTCGGATTCTATCGGGTTTTGCGTCGCCATCACAAAAAACGGCGGCGCGATTTTATGCGTCGTTCCATCGACCGTAACGCTGCTTTCTTGCATGATTTCGAGCAGTGCGGCGTGCGTTTTGGCAGGCGAGCGGTTGATTTCATCCGCCAAAAGAAGCTGCGTAAAAACTGGTCCCGGACGAAAACGAAATTCCTGCTCTTTCATGTCGAACACCGGCGAACCGGTTACGTCCGACGGCATCAAATCCGGCGTGAATTGAATTCGTCCGAATTTGCAGCCGAGCGCACGTCCCAACGCGCGGATAAAATGCGTTTTTCCAAGCCCCGGCACGCTTTCGATAAGAATATGTCCGCCGGAAAACAGCGCGACAAGCGTTCCCGTAACCAACTCGTCTTGTCCCACAAACACTTTGGCAATTTCCGTCCGTACTCGTTGATAAAACTGCTGAAATTTCAAAACAATCGGATTGACGGGACGCTCCTGCTGTTGCGGCGTTGACGTCTGTTGTTGCGGCTGTTCGTTTTGGGAAAATTCTTGAGATTCCATAATCGTCTAAAAATCAATCGGTGAAAGTTTTTATAAAATTTTTGTCATTATTTCGTAGAATTTTTAGCAAGATTCATTTTTTAATCGCCTTTATTTTACCGTATTTTTCAAACAAAGCAACATAATCGCCCCAAGACGTCGCGCGAAAAATATCGCCTTATTATCCCATGTATTGAAAAGAACCTCTCAAGCGATAAAATGATTAGGATAAAAATATTGATATTAGCGTCATGGAAAAAATGATAACTCTACGACAATCCCAAACGGGCGGAGCGTCTTTAGCGCTTTAGTAGAGCTTGCTAAATGTCATACGAACTGATAGGAATACGTGAGTCGTTACAAAAATTAAAAAAAGAGAAAAAGGCGTCTTTCAAAGTTTCAATTTTCCTTATGACTTCATTTCTCATAGAAATTCTCAACGAGCAGAAACACGTTGAGATTGACGAATCGCAAATTTTAGCCGCTTGCCATAAAATTATCATCGACGCCGGTTATCAAACCGGTCGGCTTGGCGTTTTTTTGACCGATAATGCGACAATCCGCGAAATTAACATTCGCCATTTGGGACACGATTACGCAACCGACGTGATTAGTTTTGTTTTAGAAAAATCTGAAAATCATCTTGAAGGCGAATTGGCGGTCAGTGCGGAAATGGCAAAAGAACGCGCTGCCGAATTTGACTGGAACGAAAAATCTGAACTTTTACTTTACGCGATTCACGGCGCTTTACATTTAGTCGGTTACGACGACCAAACGTCGGAAGATTCCCGCCTGATGCGTCAAAAAGAATCGGATTATCTTGCGGCGTTAGGAATAAAACAAACAAATTTTTAGCGGTAATAGCAGTTAGAGTTAAATAAAATTGTAACGGCAATCGTCATTTCGTCCTTAAAATAGCTACTTTTACAAGAGATGTTATTTCCCGAAGTTATTGTCTTGACAACTTTTTTCTTATGGTCTGTCTTTCCTGAATTTCTCGCGTTTATGGCGATATACAAAACATCTTGCGTTATTTTTTTACTTTTATCGGTTTGCCAACGTCAAACGATATTAGGGGAGTTTTTTTGTCGGCGATATTAATTTCGTGCGGCGTCGTCTCTGCGCTCGAATATTGGGGTTCAACCGTCTGGTAATCGACGCCGTTGGTATTGACCGTCTCGCCGTCGGCGTTTGTGAACTGCTTCACTCCCTCGACGACGGTTTTCCAAACGCACACTTTATATCGTCCGGCGGGAACGCCGTCGAATCCGTAAGTTGTCAAAACCGCTTTGCCGTCGGCGTCGGTGGCTGACGACGCGCGATATTTGGCGTTCGCCGCGTCAACGGGAACAAGCTCGACAACCGCCCCGTCCAACGGCTTCCCGTCTTGCGTAATGAGAATCGCGCAAGGGAAGAGCGTTGGCAAATCCGCCGGACGAGATTGATCCTGACAACCGGCGATGAGCGACGCGGTAAGAATCGCCATAGAAAATGCAATCGTTTTTTTCATGAGTTTTCAATTTTCTTTGTTGTTTACGAGTCGTATTCGGTAATCATTCAAATTTACAATGGAGAACAATACTGCATGAAATACGTTATAGACGCGTATTCATGCAGTTGTTTTTTCTTAAAGGACAAATAACGGAAAAGTTATAAAAATACTTTTCTACGTAATAATATGTGGAATTTTTCGTTAAACATTTGTCAACATAAGGTAGGCGATAGCCGACTTGCCCCTATTTACGGCTGGCAACCGGGATTCCAAACTGCACGGCAATACGAAGCGCCGTCGTTAATCGGATTCACCGGCGCCCAACCTTTCGGCGAAAGGTTGGCTACCTTGTCGTTTCCAACCATAAAAAATTCCACTGATAGATTACTTTTCTACAAGTTTTTCGATTCGCTTCCATACGGCGTTCCCAACGCGCCCCAAACTCCGAAACGGCTTTCGCCTTGTAAGTCCGTGCCTGTCGGCGTGTCGGGCAATCCATTTGTATCAACGGTATCCGAGACAAAATGGACAGAACCATCCAGAAAACCGCAGTTCACTCCGCCCGTATGATAACTTGTCGCCGTGAGAAAACCGACTTGATACGCTTCCTGTTGGTATTTGACGCACGACGGAGCGTTCGGCGGCATAATCGTATTAAACGAGACGGAAATATTCAGGGCGTCCAGATAGTTGCCGCAACGAGGATGATTAAGATTTGTCGTTCCCGTTCCCCATTTATAGGTATTTCCGTCGCGGAGATTCATGCACAAACTGGGTTTACTGATCCAGTTTCCAAGATCGATATTGGGATGAACGGCAACGCTTCCTTTGATTTTGTTATTATCCCAGTTGCCGGATACGCTTTCGCTGATAACGATAGTATTGCTTAACCCGTCGGTTATTCCGTTGAAACTACTCCTTTTATACCAGTGAAAAAGGGAACGATGAGTCAGATTCCCCTTACCGGGAGTTTTGCTTACAAGAACCCAACTTGATCCGACCTGCGTTGCATTATTGGGACTATCGTTTGTGCTGTCCACGCGGGCGGCGCCGTCGGCAATACAGAAAACAATATTTGTTCTTGCCCCTTGATGATTATGCGAGGCGCCAAGCATGGCAAGCTCCCCTTTTTCGGGATCGGAAGGACAAAGCAGCGTATCGACAGGAACGGTGCGAATATTGGAAACGCTTGGTAGCCAAGGGGCGGTGGCGTGACCGTTGATGGTCTCGCGAAGCGCCTGTTTCTCCATAAAAGGAAGAAGTTGATAGTTCACGCCGAAACGGTTGTGAATGACATTGGAGCCGTAGTTGAATTGCGAGGGCAGGTAGTTCAGCGCGTCATGATGATTATGGGCGGCAAGCCCCCATTGTTTCATGTTGTTACTGCACTGCATTCTTCTTGCCGCTTCGCGCGCGGCTTGTACGGCGGGTAAGAGTAACGCGATCAAAACGCCGATGATCGCAATCACAACGAGCAATTCGACAAGCGTAAACGCCCGGCGAATCAAAGATTGTTTTCCCAAACGGGCAAAAACGCTCGAACAGGCAGAAATGCACGCAATTATGCGAGTAAAAATATTCGCAATAACGCGGGCAAAAAAGAGCGTTACAGTACGTAAAACACGGCTTATTAGCCATAT
>JAISZO010000098.1 GCA_031269105.1 Planctomycetaceae bacterium
CAATTGTTTGACAGTTTTCGCTCCTAATTCCCCCCAACTCATGTCGTTGTTGAGATTCCATGCCGCCGCCTGAGCGACTTTCTGATCCACGTAACCGTCGGCAAGCATTTGGCAAAGCGTATGGACTTCTTTTTTCTGCGTGACGTCGGCAATCGGACGGATTTCATAATGAACTTTCGGATTCGGGTCTTTTTTTCCGTGTTCCAGACAAACGGCGCGAAGTTTTTGGGAAACCGTTTTTTCCGGCGGAATGTTGTAACTGCGTCCGTATCCCCCGCCTCCGTATCCCCCGCCGTAACCGCCACCTCCAGCCCCATGCTGCATGGCAGCATTTGCCATCCTTTCATACGCTTCTGTTAAACTTGACTTCGAACCTACCGCAGGCAAAACCGGCACGAGAGCAAATGCAACTGGAAGCTCAACATTCAGTATCTCTTTTGTTTTGTTCTTCACTGATATTTTTACTAATTCGGAACTATAAGCCGTTACTTTCACATCAACAATTTTGCTTTGAATAGCTTCAAACAATCCCGCCGTTTTTACAGGAAGTTGTTTAATAGTTTGTTTTTTTTGATTTTATCTCCTTCCGCTAACGCCGTTGTATTACAAAGCATCGCAAAACTATAGATGAATACCAATATCTGGCAAATAGGTTGAAATTTGCGTGATAACGCATCACATTCGAAGATTTTTAACATGCTGTTACTCCAAGTTCTTTGTCTATTAAATTTTAAATACCCGATATTTTTTCATCGAAAATCAAAAACTTTTATTTTTTCTCGCCTGAAGCGTCGTCTTCCACACGAAAGAGGTCTTCATCTTCACAGTCGCTAAATACGTCTTCTTCTGCATGATTCTGTTTTAATAAATTTGCGTATTGTAAATTCAATTGTTCTTCGCAATTTAAATGCAGAAGTTCCTTATAGTTCAAAACAACCGATTCTTTATAATCCCAGTCTAGCGGTTCTTCATATTCCAAACCGGCAAATAGATCGAAATCCTTTTGTTCAGCTCCCATCATAGCCAACTGTTCCGTATCCGTCATAGCGACGCTCGGAATAGTTTTCAAACGACGTCGAATATCGGACGGCGTCGCCGCCTGGATATTTCTCAGTATCTGAAATTTTATTATTTCCTGCAACTTCTTCACAGCAGGATTTTTTTGCATATTCGAAGAATATATGTTTATTGGCGCATTATATTGATATAACGTTTCATACGCTTTTACCATGTTTTCCACAAAATGTATTGATTGGAAAATTTCAGCGATTTTTTTACTTGTGTTTTTTAACGAAACGCTTTTCAAACAAAATGCGACGCTTTTATTAAATTCATATTGATATTCTTTATCGCCTCCAAATAAGCCCGCGATTTTTTGTCCTAGCGTTTTTTCGAGTCCCAAATAGGGATTTCTGACAACATACGTCTCCATTGCTTTATTAAATTTGACGTAATACCAAATAAATTGACCGACCGTTTTTTGAATATTAAAGTCGTCATTTTGTCCAATAACGCAAACCTTTATGGCGCTGTCGCTATTTATAAAAGATATTTTGACGCTATTTATAAAAGATGTTTTCATGGATTTTATTTTGTAAAATTTACTGACGTCATTTGTATTTATTTCGTCTCTGGTTCGTATATTTTACACGGCGTCTATTTCCTATCGGTCACAAAATTTTGCAATTCAGCGCAACAGAAGCCGATAACCCAGTAATTCGCCGGTAGAAAAATTTTTAACCGATTCGATTTTATAAGGAAAATTCACGCTACTTATAAAATTTTGTAAGTGAAATAATAATCCAAATAAGCGATTTTTAGCGATGAACATGTTTTGCGGAGAATCGCCGACGTCGTCCCAGACCTGTTCTTCAAGTTCGGCGATTGTCGCTATTTTATCTTCGTTATATTTTTTCGCGTTCCAGAGCGTTTTGAGAAACAAAAATCGTTTTCGACTTATTTTAACGATTCCGCCAGTCCATTGGATTATTCGTTTTGATTCGTCGAAAAATAATTCCGGTTCATTGACAACGTCTTTTTTTATGTACGACGTTGCTTCGGCAAAAAGTCTGTTTAACTCTTGCATATGACAATGAATCTCATTAAAAATATCAAGAAAAGTGCGCATAGAAACGGGAACGCTATGTTCCTCCAAGCGGGTTTCCCGTTCATACCACTGAATTAGTCGCGCAAAAGGGCGCCAAGATATACGATAGACGCATATCCCGAAACCCGCAAGCACATCTCATAACGTCCCCTTGCGAGGAACGCAATGATTCGATGCGTTTTTTCGCGACTTCCGCCGTTCAAAACGGGTGGTATTGGAAGTCCGAAGAGGAAAAACTTGCGATAAAATTAAACTTGTTAATAATATTTTAACGCATTAAAAATAAATTTTCAAGTTCAATTTGTAAATTTTTGACACGCCGCCGTAAAAATGCGTGTTTTGTGTTCGGAAATTGACGAATTCTCTCTTGCCGGAAATCGGGAAAACAGAATGATAGAACCCAAAAGTTTGCAAATTTGCAAACTTTATTATGCCATTTGGGAAAGAATCAAAAAAAAGACAAACAAAAAAAAGGTGTTAATGAAAACCGCAACGCCGCCAATGATAAGCAACGTCAACGCCTGTGTTCTTCGTTTTTCGGAATTTTTTGCCGAACTCAAATTTATTGCGCCGAGTATTATGCCGACAAGCGGAACAAATAAAGTCAAGACAATAAAAAGAACGAACGTTCCGCCGTTCCAAGGTTCTTGAAGATCGGCGTAATTTATTGGTCTGGCTCGATTCGTTGGAGCAACAGCGCAGCCGCATTTTAAGCATATTACCTGATTTGGATTTGCCAGCGCCGACCCGCAATAAGGACAAAAATTTGACATAACACAAGTTTCCTTTTTCTATTTATTATTAAAGTTTATTTTTTACCACCGGAACGGATGTTCCGTTTCCGGCGAATATCGTTCCGCAAACGTTTCGTCGTCCATTACCAGAAACATAATAAATTCCACCGTCGCGGCTACTCCACAAACAATACAACCAAAGCCAAACGTAGCTAACAACATGAATAGAAAAACAGCAATATAAACAATTCCCCAGCCCCAGCTTCCAAGATAAAATTTATGGGCGCCAAGCCCGCCTAAAAAAAACGCAAGTAGTATGGCGATTATTCGTTTTTTTTGGGCGCCCGACCCGACGGTTACACGGGATTTTACTCCCCGAATCGCATGACCACATTTGACGCAAATTACCTGGTTCGGACTGTTTAATCTTGTCCCGCAATTCGTACAAAAAGACGGATACGTATTTGGATATTGTTGAGGACTGACCGGATTCGACTGCGGATTAGGAAAAGGCTGATAGCCCGCCGTCGGACGGCGCATCGGTCGCGGCGCTATCGGTAAATAAATAATCAATTTCGTATCGGCTATCCGCGACCACGAAAACATGCCCTCGCACCAAACTAACGTGTCGGCGTTTAATATTTCATTTTGAATCAGACGCGTCAACTGACTCTGATTTATTGGACCTTGTTGAACGCCGTTTTGAGAATAATACCAGTTTATTTCCGAAGGAGTTTGTAAAGGAGTTTGCGGCGGCGTCCCCTTTTTCTGAAGCGACAACTTCTCTTTTAAAAAGGAGTCGTCGACAACATAACCAAAATCAAGACCCTTCACCTGCGACGCCTTGTATTTTTTCGTTCCATCAACAGTAATGATGGAGTCTGGACGCAACTCCCCTTTTGCGGCAAGTTCTAAAAGTCGCTCTTTCGTAACCGTCGTTACTACCCCGTTGAGTTCAATTTGCATGATCATTGTTAGTCGCCTTTTAATATTAATGTTCGCAGATTGGCAAAACTATTTCCTCATCGACCATATCTCCAGTAATCCATCGCCTTCTGCCGCTTCCGTGATTCTTCTTTGATCTCTCGCATCTTTTCCTCTAATTTGGCATTGTAAATTGCCTTAGACCGTCGAATCGCCTCCCGCGCACGACTTGCCGCCGCTCTGCGATCCGACCGCCAAAAATAATCTCTTTTTATCGAATCGACAACCTGCGGTCCTAAATCGTCAAAGTAGTCTTCGGGCGGCATAAAACGATCCACAGCAACAACAAGAATAATAAACAACGCCAACGCAACCAACGCCGAACCAACGCCCAAAATAATCTTGTTTTTGGAAGTAAGAAATTGTTCAAATTCCAGATGTTTTTCATTTGTTCTTGGGATTTGCGACGCCGGAATCGGCGGCGGAACAGCAGGTCTAAAACCTATTCCTCTTATGGCGGACGCCGGAAATCGCTTCCCGCCAACAAATATCGTCGTATCCGGTTGTACCCGTCCCTTTTTGACAAGCGCTTCAAGTTGCTCTTTCGTCACCGTCGTCATAACGCCGTTGAGTTCAATTTGCATTTCTGCGCCCCGCGGCGGTTCAGAATTAAAATTATTGGAAAACTCCAGTTCCTGCATTTCTCTTGCCAAAAATTTACGCTGGTTCGGCGGCGCTTCAATGATCGTTTCTTCAACAATCAATCCAAGCGACGCCAGACGCCGCAACTGCAACAACGCGTAAGGTCCGACGCGAACGCCATTGGAATCATAGTAGTAAAACATACAATTTGCCTCGATTGCTTTTTCAAATAACAAAACGACGCTTAATCTTTTTCCGACAACTTCTCTAATACCGTCGGTAATTTATTTCGTATAAATCTTTGATGAGATTCAATACGAAATACGACAGCGAGAAATTCTAAAATCATTCGCATAACCAATAACGAAACGAAAGTCGCTAGCGCTAAAACAATAAATATCAGTACGTTTTCTGTTATTACTCCCCAGAACCTTTTTGTATCCATCGCCTTTGTTAAAGCGGCAAAAAAACTTATTTGTTTTTCAAGCTCGTCGTCATACATGTATCGCCGTACGAAAAGATACGGCTGGCTCAAACAACTAAAAAAATAAAAAACAATATAAATGGCGGCGAATATCAAATGTAACGCCCAAATAACAGGAATAAGCGAGTTAGTGAAAAATCGGGTAAATCGAATATCCAGGAATCTTAACCAACCGGTTTTTTTCGGATATTGTTCCTCCGAAATAACCGGCTCATTGGCGTTTAACTGCATGTCCGGCGGCAACGGAGGAAGCGGCGGCGTTGAATTTCCAAGTCCCAGTCCCTTGATTTGAGACGCTTTCAGCGGTTGTCCGTCCACGTAAATAATCATATCCGGTCGAATTTGACCTCTTTTGACGAGCGAGTAAACCTGCTCTTTCGTCACCGTCGTCATAACGCCGTTAAGAGCAATTTGTATCGCCATAATGACATCCCCAAAAAATTAAACGAATGATCAGGAAAATACTTTACGTAACCGCTGATAAAACTAAATTTCATAACTCACGTTGCGTTGAATTATGAAATTCCATAACCAAAATCATATTTACTCAACTCTGACACGCAATAATATTATATTTTACGGAAATCTTTTCACGGTCACAAAATTTTGAAAAGGCGCCGAAAAACATCATAAAAAGCGGTCTCGCCCTATAATTTGTCTGAAAAAAAGTTTTTAGCCGCTTCAAATTTTTAAGAAAAATTCACGCGACTTATAAAATTTTGTAAGTGAAACAATAATCTAAAACCAAGTTTATGCGTCGCATGACGCTCGCTTTTTGCCGGAAATTACGGCAGAAAGTTTGCAAATTTGCAAACTTTTTAGTTTAGGCAGCAATAAGTATCGTTATGAATTCTCATAAAATAACAGACAAAATTACTTTATGCGCCGATAAATTTTACAGAACAGGTTTCTTTTACTGTAAGTATCAATAAAATTTTTCTGTTTTTACAAATAAATATTATGCCCGAAAAATACGAGATATAAAACTTAAAAATGGGCAATCCGCATTTGGTAAAAAAATCATGTTTGACGGACAATAAAAAATAAATAAAACCAAATTGCGAATTATGTCTATTTAGACAAAAGGAAATAAATGCATGACAGAAAAATATTATCCGCACACGCCTAACTGGGTGACTTCCCCCGGCGACACGTTGGAAGAAATGATGGAATGGCAGAAGACGTCCCGAGAACAACTTTCGGAGTCAACCGGAACGTCGTTAGACGTTATCGACGGGATCATCGAAGGCGAAGTAGAAATTACGGAAGAATACGCCGACTTATTAGCGGGCGTTACGACCGTGTCCCGCGAAACGTGGTTAAATTTCGAGCGGCATTACAGAGAAGGACTTGCGAACGGGCTTGTTCCTCTGCGAAATCGCAACGCCGTTTACGATTGACGGTTTTGAAAGCGACTTGTCGTTTCCTGTGAAAAAGGACGCCGGGACGCCAATAACCGTTATTGCTCTGACGATTGTTCCAAAGGGGAGGAAAGTCCCTTTTGGTATTGATCGCCGCTTCTTTTCAACTCGCCGCCCCCGTTACCGCCTTGCCAAACATTCCGATCGCTAAACAAAAATCGTAAAATAAACAAGGTCTTTTTTTCAGGGGCGACTATTTAATGGTGCGTGATTATTCGGCGGCGCGTTATAATACGACGCATTATTATTGGGCGGCATGGCGTTTGCCGGAGCCGGATAATTATTTGTCGTCGGATTGTTGTAAAGCGGCGTATTTGCGCCGGTCTGAACGCCGACTGCCATAATGTTCGGGTTCGGCTGATTGACGTTGTTCAGCATTTTCGCGTTGGCAAGCAGAACATCCGTCTGACGTTTTTGTGCGTCGGTTGCCGAGGCGTAAGAGCGTTGCGGCGTAACATTTAATGAACCGTTTTGCCAAACATTCGGGCGGTTAATGGTCGTTGTTACCATCGCTTCAGGGCGGATGTCGCGGCTGACGACGTATTCCTGCACCTGATTCGTCCACGCAACGTCGTTGGTCAATACCGGATTCGCTTGACGCTGCGAGGAAAGGTCGTTCAGCAACGCCATTTGACGAAGCTTGTCGTCGATATACGGATTATTGTTTTTGACAACGGACGATGCGTTCGGATCGGTTTTCATACTCGGAAGTTTCATTGTCGCTTGATTGCTCAAAACCGCGTTGCCGTCGTCGCATCGGAATTTAATGAACAAGCTGACCTTTTTCTCTTCGGAATCTTGCGTCAATTCGTCCCAAGGAACCCAAAGCGTATAAGACGTGCCGAGTAGTTTCGACTTCGTTTCTAAACGTTTCAAATCGTCGGGGCAGAATTTAATAATCCGCGTCGGCACGGTATTATTCGGATTCGGAACGTCTTCGTCGTAGGCATAAACGTCGAAATCGCCGCGAACTTTTAACGCTTTCGACGATACGGATGAATCGTAAAACATAACCCGTGCCGCGCAACCGCGTATCGTTTTGCTTCCTTCCTGACGAATCACCGTGTCCCAAGTGGCGACAATTTTTGTCGGATGTTTGGTGTTCGAGAACGACGGCAGCGACATGTTATTCGTCATCGACGAACAGCCGCAGGAAAACGTTGCGATGAGGAAAAACATCGTGAGGTTGAATATCGTGAATGTTGTTTTCATAATTCTGGGATTTGTATGAAGTTAAAAGTTAAAAACTAAAAGTTGTAGTGCAACGCCCAATCAGAGCACGCAGCGTAAACAAGTGTTTTAGGGACATTAAAATTTAGTAACATTTTAGCCGATTTTTTTTGTTTTTTTGAATTGCCATGCTTTTAAGGCGAGGCAATTCAATTATTTTTTCATTATGTCCCTTGCTTACGCTTCGGACTCTGATTGAATTATTTTTTCGGTGCAGGCGGAGCCATGACCGGTTTGGGGAACGTTACGTTTTGTTGCGTTGCGTTGTCAATCACATTGGAATCGGTCGGACGTTCGTGTTCATTTAGGAGTACGTCGCTTCCGCGTTCAATCACGGTTTCCGACGAATTGAAATCGTCAAACCGCGTTTTCACGTCGTTGGTATCAATCAAAGCCGCAACGTGCGCCGCACACCAGTGCATTCGGGCAAATTCCAAATTTTTAATTGCGTCCGCTTCTTCTTCCGTGCGATAAACTCGCGGAATGAAAATGAAAATCACTTCTTTTCGCGTGCTGTTTTTATAATTGTATTGGAACAACTGACCGACTAATGGGATTCGTGAAACATACGGCACAGCGCGGCGTGTTGATTGATCTTCTTGACTAATCAAACCGCCAAGTACCGCAACTTGTCCGCTTTTCGTACTAATCACCGTATTGATAGACGTGGAATTAATTCGCGGAGAACGCACCACTTGTCCGCCTTGCACAAAAATCGGCGTTCCGTTCGCTTCTGCGTCCATGCTCGATTTTTGTGCTTGGATTTGTAACGCAATCGTATCATCTAAACTGATTCGCGGCGTGACTTGTAATCCGATACCGACTTCTTGATTTGTCACTTGATTGGTTTGATTGCCGCTTACGCTGTCAATGTTTGCACTTGTGATTGTCGGTACTAACTGTCCGACTTGAAGCGTTGCAGTTTGATTGTGCAAAACGTTTAGCATCGGACGATTCAACACCGTTAATCGTTGATTTTCTTCCAACGCGCGAACCAAAACGCTGATTGATTCACTCGATGCGGAAAACACGAATCCGCCCGCGCCGTCCGAACTTTGACGACCAACTGCAAAATTCGTAATTCCTTGCGAACCGACACGGCTGGGATCGCTTGCAGTGCGTGCTGTGTTATTTCCTAACGGCAAAGATAAATCGTTAAAATTATAACCCGGTCGTGTGGATTGCGAAATTATTTGCTGATTTTGAACGTTTGAGCCGCCGCCAACGCTTTGCGTTACCGTATTGATTGTTTGAAAATCGCCGGAATTAAGAACGCTACGGTCGAACAAAATGGAATCCTGCAAACCGAGTTCAATGCCAAATTCATTCATGCTCGAAATATCGATTTCCGCAATGACGACTTGAATCTGCACCATCGGCGGACGCTCATCGAGAACCTGAATCATCTTTCGTAACTGCTCGAAATAACGCGGCGTTGTGCTGACCATTAAACTGTTCGTCGAACTTTCCGCTGTGATGATAATTTCGCTGTTGAAAAGGTCGTATTCACCGACTCCGACTTGTGCCTGCTGGCGGAGCTGACGTTCATTTTGCAAAAACGTTTGTAACGACGACGCAATCGTGGACGCTTCGGTGTTGAGCAATTTGTAAATCATCATGCGCCGGTTTTGCAGTTCCGGTTCATCTAACGTCAGCAAAATCGCTTCGACCATCGCTAACATATCTTCCGAACCGACCGCGACAATGCTGTTTGTTCTTGAATCCGACGCGAACCGCACCGGCACAAGAACGCTGTTTTCCGAGCTTTCACCCATGCTGTACGACGCAACGCTGTTCGTTCCGCCCGTTTGCTGCGTCGTTGTAAAAATGTTTTGCAGCATCGTCAAAAGCGTTGTTACGTCGCTGTTGATGATTGTGAACACTTTGATTTGCGCTTTGGCAAGCGGCGGAACGTCAAGATTGTTGACAACCGCTTCAATGAGCGGCAGACATTCAGTCGGAGCGGTGACAATCAATTTGTTTCCGTTGGTATCGGCGACAACGCGGACGTCGGTGAAAATTCCGGCGTTCAAAACCCGCTCGCCTTTTGATGCGTCAATTGTTGTAAATTGCAATCCGCTGGAACGTTCTCCTGTTTGCTGCGTTGCTCCGCCTCCGACACCGCCGGTTGTCGAAGTTCTGCCGGTCAACGCCTGCATCACCACTGACGCCATATCTTCAGCGCGGGTATTTCGCAACGGAATAATTTTTACCTGCGTATTGACTTCATTTCCCGGCAAATCAAGTTTCATCACCATTGCCGCAATTTCCACTAAATCGCGCGGCGCGGCTTGCACAACGACGGAATTGGTTCGATAATCGCTGACAACCGTAACGGTCGATGCAAGTCCCGGCGCAAGCGTGTTGGCGGTTCCGGTTCCGGCAGTCGTTGTGGAATTTCGCCCTTGATAAAAGGCGTCGAGCGTCGTTT
The DNA here is from genome assembly GCA_031269105.1 of Planctomycetaceae bacterium. Taxonomy (GTDB): domain Bacteria; phylum Planctomycetota; class Planctomycetia; order Pirellulales; family Thermoguttaceae; genus WRMR01. Next base: position 9,974 of record JAISZO010000098.1, read on the forward strand.
TGACGTCCGCCGCCGTCGCGTGTTTCAATCGAAACACCTGAAATTGCGATTCCGCGTCCACCGGCGCGTCGAGTTTTGCAATCAGTTCTTTCGCCGCGTCGATACTTCCCTGATAACCGATAAGTAAAATCGTATTCGGACGAAATAACGGCGTAATACTAATTTCCCCTCGACTTGTACCGTAAAGCTGCGGATACAATTGCTGTAACACGACGGCAACGCGATTGCAATCGGCGTGAATCATCGGCACGAGTTCAAGAATCGGTTCGTATTCTTTACTGACCAGCGTGATGTATTCGATCAACGATTTCACTAATTCGACTTCGCGCGCATTAGGACCTGTAATCACCACAACGCCGCCGTCGAGAATCGTTACGTTGATTGGTCCGATGATACCGGTCACGTCCGGCGGAGCCAACGACGCAACGGAATTTCCCGCATTTCCCGTCGATTGATTCGGAGCGACAAATCGTAATTCTGTTCCGTTGGAAAGAGATGGCGTATTTGTCGGCGGAATTGTCACCGTCGTTCCGGGCTGCGCGTTTCCGAGTTGAGACACTTGATTCATCACTTGTGCCACGTCGCGCACTTTCGCTTCATTAGACGGCGACACAAAAACAACCGATGCGTTCTCTTTCGGATTGCCGTCAAACATCGTTACGACATTGGCAAACGCTTCGACGGCGGCGCTTTGACCGGCAATCGAGACAATATTTTGCGAGTGGTCAATCGCCAGATCAATGAATTGTCCGCCCAAAGTCGGAATACGGTATTGCGCAAAGCCCGACGTATTTTGCGTTTGGGTTGGAACGATTTTACGACTTTCGAGCGAGACGCGTAATTTTTGTTCAAACGTCGCCGCGTTGATATTCCGCAATCCCACATTGATCGACCGTCGATTATTCGGTGGACTGGAAATTTCGGGAAGTCGTATCGGCGGCTGTTCTTGCGCATAACCGGAAACTTGCCGTATTCGAGAATCAACCGCAATGGGTCTGTTCTGTTCGTTTTGCCTGTTTGTGTTTGATTGTTGTCGCCAAACCGCCGGAATGTTGTTCCTCGCATCTCCCGGCATTTGATGATAATTAGCGAATCGTTCGCCGGAATGGAACGCTGCGACGGAATTTTCATAATTTTGCCGCATTTGCAAACGACGAACAAACGACGCAAAATCTGAACCGGGCGGATTTTTCGTCGGCAAGCCGAGAATTTGCGCTTGTTGCAGCAAATGCCGGATTTGTACATGTTCCGATTCGCTCGCCCAAATCAACAGGCGGTTTTGCTGGGCGTCGTAGTCAACCGAAATCGGACGTTGCCCGAAAACCCGCTGCAATTCGCGACCCGCTTCGTCGGCGGAAACCCGAACAATGAAATAATCCTGAAAAACAACATGCGTTTGCGACATATTTTGCCGCGAAAAAGCGGGATTTTGCCCGCTTGTTTGCGCATAACAATAAAAATTCGCCGCAACGGCAATATTGATTGTCATCATAACAATCATGTTTTTTTTAAAACGACCGGCTCTGTGCATGATTTTATTCCTTTTAGAACCTTGCTGGCAGCAAAGCTGCAAATTTTCTCTTGGCGTCTTAAATGTCTTTTGAAATCCTTCGTAAACATGATTATCAAGATATTACGCTCGAATTTTTGTATTTACGGATTTCCACCCCGTAAAAAAGACATGTCCGGCTTTCCCATTTTTCGGCGAAAGATTGAGGAAAACATTAGACAAATATAACGATTGTAAGAATTTTCGACGTTGTAGTATCTGTAACAGAATCGCTAGATACGCCGCTTTTATCCAAAATGACGATTGCAGCGAGAAATTTTTCACCACGAAGAAACAAAGAAGCGCGAAGATTTCACGAAGATTTTTAAAGTTAGGCAAATGATTATTTCAATTTCAGAGCTAAAAATTCCGCTTGCAAAACTTTTAGCTCTTGATTTTTCACTTTTCGTTTTTAACTTTTAACTTTCTCGAACCACCCCGTCGGTCTGCTGCGCCGACGGGTATCCTCCACCTTAAATCGCTTTCAACGCCGCTCCATTGCCCCGTCGGTCTGCTGCGCCGACGGGTATCCTCCACCGGAGAGGACGCCTTGCATTCCTCCCTGCGGGACTGAAGAGCTACAACCTTTTAGTCGCAAATAACGCGAATATTTACGAATACAAAGATTTCCGCGTTTTTTGCGAAAAAATTAAAACGTACAAACAGCGTAAGAGTAAGTCTTTAACCGGCTTTTTTGTATTAAAAAATCCGGAATTGGTATTGTAGGAAAACACAAAACCATGTTACGCTTCCGTTTTTGGGCATAGCAAACCTTATTAATGGAGCACG
>JAISZO010000204.1 GCA_031269105.1 Planctomycetaceae bacterium
AACGATTAAGTCAAAAGTTGCCGTCCAAACAGGCGGGATGACGACAGCGCCAAAACTTCCACAATTACTTTCTCGTTGTATTATCCCTTTATAAAACGAGATTCCCGCAAAAACAATAAATAAAACAAAACTGACAAACCACGCCGACTTTTGCAACAAACCGGACAACAACCAAATTCCAAACGCCAACTCAAACTCGACGACTGCGATATTCAACCATCTTGCATGAAGGAATCCATCGCCTAAATCCGGCAACGTCGCCAATTGATACGCTTTTAAACCCGCCGCAACAAACAAGACTGTCGCAATAAGAAAACGCACAACCATCCAACAATGAACTTTTTGACGAGTTGTGCCGCTTCAATTATTGCGGACATTTTTACAATCCTCAAAATATTTGTCAATTATAATAATCGATAGAAAAATACACAATACATTTCTTCTGAAAAAATTATAGAAAACTTCAAAAATTTGAATTTATTTATTATCTTGTTTTTTGCAACATCTTATGTTGTCATAAATTATGGCTATAAAACAAATTTTTATTTCCGTAAGATTTTTTTGTTTTGCTATGTATTGCCGGAATAAAAGACAAAGTTTCCCGTGTTTTTCAAGATTCATTAATAACACGGAATGACAATTTTCTCTCGTCATGCATCAATGATATTTTCTTATTTTTTCAACTCTCTCGCAAACGCTTCGGGAGAAAATTTTTTGCCCATTGAGTATCGAACAAATTCCTGCCAAGGATAAACGTTACCGATTTTGAAAATCCGGTTGAGGAACAAATCGCGGTATTCCTTTGAGCCGGGCGCGAGATCGGCGGCAGCTTCGCGAATCATCGCCGAGTAAAGTTCGCCGAGCATGTAATTATGATAATAAACCGGAGCAATCGTAAAATGCGGTTTCGCCGCCCAATCCGCCGCGTTGCGGTTTTCGGGACGATGCAGCAATTGATATTTCTCTACCGCGTCCCACCATAATTTGTTCAAATCCTGATCGGGATTTTCATACAACGCTTTTTCAAAATTCAGCATTACCAAAACCCACCGGCAAAAAATCAACTGCTCGCGGCGACGTTGTTTTTTGAGCGCGGGAGCAAACGATTGCGCTTTTTCGGGATCGGCGTTAAGATTTTCAATCAACCATTTCGGATCGTGACCAAGCGCTCCGAAATACATTGCAATTCCTTCCGTCGTAAAGATATGCGACGGCTGACGAAGATTATACGGCAATGTCCGGTCGATGTTCACGTCGTAAACCGCGTGTCCCAACTCGTGCAATTGCGTATCCATCCATTGCGGATTGGGCTTGAGATTACAAAGAATCCTCACATCCCCTTCGCCGTCAATATTTGTGCAAAAACCGTGTTGGCTCTTGCCCGGTTGTTCGTACAAACTGCTTTTTTCGAGAACGACGTCGGCGGGAATCCCTATTTTTTGATAAAATTTGCGGGAAATTTCGGCAATATCTTCTTTTGTCTTGCCGGCGTAAAAAATGTTGAGATCAATATCACCCGCCGGAGGAGCTTCTTGAAAAAACGGATTGTCGTAATGCCACGGTTTCATATTTTCCGGCGAAATTCCAAAATTTTTCGCCAGTTCCAAATCCATTTCCGATTTCATTTCCGCAAAAAGCGGCGTCGTCAGTTGATCGAGTTCCGTGAAAATCTGCATAATTTGTTTCGGATCATGTTCCTGAAACACGATTTCCATTTCCCAAAAATTCGCAAAACCGAGTTCTTTGGCGGCTTGATTTCTGATTTTTGCTAACTCAATTAATTTCGGCGCAACTTTATCGCCGACAACTTTTAACGCTTTCCAAACGGCTTCACGTTTTGCCGAATCGGTTTCTTGACGCAATTTTTCGAGCAATTCATTATTTGTAAATTGTTTTCCGTCGAGTTCCGCGCGGTCGTTTTGAAAAATCATTTCAATTTCCGTCAAGAGATCGACCATCTTTTTGAGCAAATCTTCCGGCAACTGATTCGACTTAAATCCAAGTTCCGCAATATCTGCCGCACGTTTTTCAATCGGCGTAAGCGTTTTGGCATTCTTGCGTAACGTCAAAAATTTTTGGTAACGTTCTTTGTCCGCGTGATATTTTTTGATTTTGAGTCCTAAGTTTGCCGCCGCGTCAAAATCTTCCTCTTTGCCGGAAATTGACGCTTTCCAATACGCGAGATTCGCTTCCGTATTCATTTTTTGCGTCTCGGATTGATATTCGCTCATAAATTCCATAAATTTCCCTTTTTCTTTTGTTTGAGTCGTTATCAAATCCAGCGAATTATGAGGACGTACTCTTGTCTGCCGATAAAACAATTGAGCGTCGGCGATCGACGCCGTCAAAATCATGAGTAACACGCTCAAGCCGACAAATTTTTCTACTTTGTGCATCGTAATTAAATCCCCTGTTTTTCTATTGCTTTATCTTTCTTTATTATATTTTCCGCAGTAAAGTTTAGTCATTATAATGAATAGTTGCATTTGTGAAAAGTGGTAAAGCGGTATTTCTTGGGTTTTTCTATTTAAAATGATTGCATATCTTCCAATCCAAATACGATGACGTAAGTCGTGGAAAAATAAATGACTTTGCAAACAGCAAATATCGCAAAAAAAAACGCTTCGGACAATCAAAAATAAAAATTTTTAAAGTTTTTTAAAAATCAACAAAAAAGATTTTTAAGGATATTATTTTTCATAAGTTTATTTATTGCAACAAAATACAAAAGTTTGATTGCTTTTAACATTTTATTTTTTACTTAAAATATAAAATAACGTTGCTTGCGAACTTTTGAGAATCCATTAAAATCCTCGCTGTTTTGTATTTACAACTTTGCGAGACGATAAATCGCATACAAAACATTGATAAACATTAAAGGAATGAAATTTTGTCTTATCAACAAAGTTCCGTTCAAAACAAACCACTTTCAATGAAAAATTTAGAAAGAGAAGTTAAAATGCGCTCAACGCTCAAATTATAGAGAGATTGTAACGTTCATCCGAAGATGCGCGTTCACGCTGGTTGAATTACTTGTCGTGATTGCGATTATCGGAGTTTTAATCGCGCTGTTATTGCCTGCGGTTCAAGCCGCAAGAGAGGCGGCACGAAGAATGCAATGCGCCAACAACCTCAAACAATTTGGGTTGGCGTTACACAATTACCATACTGGTTTCGACTGTTTTCCGGGATTGGGAACCGATGGACACGGTATGACCGGATCGTCGCTGACCAACTCCATGTTTTCCGTTCAGGCGAGGGTTTTGCCGTATCTGGAAATGGCGCAACTCCACGACTTGATTGATTACAAGATTCCGCTTATCGGCGGCGGTCATGCGGGCGCGTCGGCGTTTTCTTTCCATGTTCACGACGCCGTTCAGATGAATCTTCCGATCATGTCTTGTCCAAGCGACGGAAATTCGAGGCAGTTGATTCCCGGAACGTATCTACGTTACACAGACGCAGAGCAATCAGCGACTGAGGCATGTCCGACCGCTCCCGGAAATTATATGTTGTGCTATGGCGACAATGTTTTTCGAATTAGCGATGGAAATGCAAATCCCGCAACGATGGCATGGAACGGACAAATAACGCTCAAAACAGGCGGACTGTTTCACTACAATTCCTGCTACAGTATCGGCGCAATCACTGACGGAACCAGCAACACGATGGCAATGTCCGAAGCGTGTATCTCCGATGGACAATCTCATTCAGGAACATTGGCGGAGATTCAAAAATCCAATTTGTACAAACATCTGGTTGGAATGGCGGCGATCACTTCCAGCGGCACGACTCTTGTAGAGACGCCGGAAGAGTTGGCAGATAAACATGGAACCGGCAGTAAATCGTGGTCAAGTTACCGAGGTTCCGCATGGATTGTCGGCGCGCCCTATTGCAGCGTTTACGGAGCTTTTTTGCCGCCTAATTCCAAAGTTCCTTCGACAAACTGGATGAATCACGGTTTTTACGGAGCGTACAGTTACCACACCGGAGGAGTGAACGTTCTCTTTTGCGACGGAAGCGTTCACTTTGTTTCGGAAACGCTCGACCGCAATTCATGGAAAGACGCCGCGACAATTTCAGGAAGCGAAGTGGTTTCCGGCTTATATACTCCATTCGCTGACGACTTGGCTGTTTTGACTAATAAAAATAACTGTTTCGTTAGCGAAGAGAGTATAGATCGACAACGAGCTTTTGAATGGAATAATGGAATAGAAGTCTCGTCATGAACAGAAGATACGATTTTGCTGAATCCGATGAAAAATTTTCATCAACCCTTTACACATTTATTAGTCGTTCCTGAAAAAGCAAACATTCCTTAAGAAATAGGGATATATTTGCTTTTTCAGGAACGACTATTTATACAAAATCCATCTTTTAGCGCAATAACGTCAAAAATTTGCACTTAATGTCTTCACGTCAATATCGCAAATTCTACCTTCGTATGAAGAAATTTTTAAAACATTTTTATTCCGGTTTAAACCAGAGCGATTGCCAATATTTTTGGTCGAGGTCGTAATAATCGACCGGAGTTTGTGTGACGAAATCTTTTGGCAGGATTCCGAAACGTTTCATTTCACGAATGTATTC
>JAISZO010000215.1 GCA_031269105.1 Planctomycetaceae bacterium
ATGACAAAAGAGGTAAACGAGAGACGTTAGGAATGAATATCGGAAACGATTTCCGACATTCAAAACGACAAAATTCCCGTCTCTTTGAGAAAAAATAATATCTTTCCCATAACTATCAAACCCTCTATAAAAACTGAACTTATTAGAACTACCCTTAAATGAATAAAAAACCGGTTGAAAAAAAAGAAAAAAGCGGAAGTTCGGATCGATTTTGGCATCCGAGATTTTGGGACGGCATGACGATGCGCGCCTGGTACAAACAGGTCGCCAAAGGAAAATTCCGAATTGCGCCGACCGGCTTTGCGATGTTCGGAATCATTTCCGCATTGAGCGTTTCTAATTCGGGATACGCCACGTTGCAATCGCTTTTTTACGGACGTAAAATCCGCGAAATCAAAATCGAACATCCGCCGATTTTCATCATCGGTCATTGGCGTTCCGGCACGACGCTGTTACACGAATACATGATTCTCGACAAACAATTCACGTTCGCCGACACTTATTCCTGTTTCGCGCCGCGGCATTTTTTGCTGACTCGCCGTTGGCTTACGCCGTTGGCGTCGTTTTTGATGCCGAAGAAGCGACCGATGGACAATATGGCGGTTGGCTTGGATCGACCGCAGGAAGACGAGTTTGCTTTGTGCGCGATGGGAATGCGTTCGCCATACGTCAATATTATTTTCCCAAACAACCCGCCAATTGACGCGGAATTTCTAACGCTGAAAAACGCGTCGGAACAGGAACGCCGCGAATGGCTCGACGGATTGGAGTATTTTCTCCGATGTCTGACGCTTGCGGAAAACAAATGCGTGATTTTTAAATCGCCGCCGCACACGGCGCGGATTGCCGTAATTTTGGAGCGGTTTCCCAACGCGAAATTTATTCACATTCACCGCAATCCGTATTCGCTTTACGCCTCGACGTTCAATCTTTGGACTCAGCTTGCGGTTGTTCATGGTTTACAGCGTCCAACCGCCAAGCCGATCGAAGAGCGGGTGTTTCGGATGTTTGAAGAAATGTACGCCGCGTTTCGCGACGACGTTTCGCTGCTCAAACCCGAACAGTTTACCGAAATCGCTTATAACGATTTAATCTCGCAACCGTCGGCGGCGTTAGAACAAATCTATCGCGGCTTGAATTTGTCGGGATTTGAGCAATCTCAAGAAAAATTCTTACAATTTGCCGCCTCGCAAAAATCTTATCAAAAAAATAAATTCCGCATCGACCCGAATATCAAAGCGAAAATCACGGAACGTTGGGCATGGTATATTGAGCGGTACGGATACCAATTTGCCGAATAAAACGGGTAGAATTTCCGTCGAACTTGCGTTTTTTAAGCGACTCCCGATCTATCTGCATCGCCCGCAAAGGTAACGCGAAAATTTCACAAAGAGAAAAAATTTTCGTCAAAAAATGCGGAGAGACTTTTGCTCAAGAGCGAGGCGTTTTAAAATTATGGTTTCGCAGTCAATTCGTATTTCAAAATCCGTTTTCCGCGAATTTCACGGGCAACGACGCGAAGCGGTTTGCCAATCAGAGCGCCGCCGTTAGGTATGACGTACATATAATCATTGCGTCCGAATCCTTGATTTTTCACGGTCATATTTTGTAACGGACGATCCGGCACGTATAACGTACAATGAAAACTCGCCGATTCATTGCCTTCATTGCGAAACGATTGATGCACTTCCAGCTCGTTATTTCGATTCAACCGCGTCGATAAATCCAACGAAATATCATCGCCGCCGACATTGAGCGGCTGATAGATCGCGAAAAAACGGGCGTCGTTCAAATTCGTCGTCGTTTCTATTTGCATCATTTGTTTACCGCTCGTCGCCGAAGGCGTCAAACGAATACTGATTTCTTTTTCCAACGTTTCTCCCGACGCTAAATTCAAAAAAATTTCGTTGGGCTTCAATACGATTCCCGGCGGCGGACGAAATACCAACCGACCAATCAGCGTTTGTTCCGCAGTATTCGTAAAATAAAGTTTATTGGAAATTGCCCTATCGTAACGACTCGGAATATTGCTCTTTTCCAGAAAACAATTTTGCCGTATCATAGCGACGTCGGGATGCAAATGAGTTACAAAAACAGGAACCGTATCCGCCAATATCGTTTGAACGGCATTGCGAACCGCCGGCGAAATTTCTTTTCCCCATACGTCGCATATTTTGCAATCTTTACCAAGAAACAACGATTCTTCCGTCGGCGCGTTGTTACGAATCATCATCACGACGCCGGACTGTCCGCGAAATAAATGATTCTCGCTCTGATTCGGCAAATGAATACTTCCCATCGGTATTTTCCCGGAAATCATCAGCGATGTTGTTCGCCAAGGCAAAAAGAGCGCGTCGGGCGTTCCGCGATAATCAAACAAACCAAAGTTCGGATCAAACGGCTGCGGAATAAAAACGGCGTCCGCGTTATGTTCTTTTGCGGCAATCATACGTCCCACCAAATCGATAATCCGCGTATCCAACGAATAACGGCGGCGATCTAACGGCGGTAGCGAAACGTATCGTTTTGCCGGAAAATCGCGGGTCGCCTCCAGATAATAGGTTAAATCATCGGCGGTTAACGTTTGTTCGTTTTCCAACGACAAGAAATCATCCGGCGTTTCCGTTGTTTCGGACTGTTGATTATTTTTCCGATCTTTTGTTTGAAAAAATTGCGGAAACGGATCGATCCAATTCCAAACTAAACCAAAAGACGCGTCTAAACCTTGTTGATTCCATCGGGAATGAATTTCTTCGAGCGTTGCGTTTAATTCGGAAAAATCGGTCAACGACAAATCTTGTTCGCCTCCCAATTGCCATTTCGGAAGCGCCATACCGAGCCGAAAAATCGTCGTTTCCATCGACGGCAACCACATCGTTGACGGCAACGAAAAGACGTCTCCCGCTTTGGAAAAATCGCGCGACGCAAGAGCGGGAATGATTGTTTCCGCCGACGCTTGCGTTATTCCGTTTTTGGGCGTTTGGGATTGTTTCCAATGCTCGATCGTTTCGGCGGGCGGCGACGCCAAAACGCCAATCGGTTCAATATGATAATCGTTCAGCCATTCGCAAAATTTCAAATATTTTTGCCAGACGGATTCCGGCGTTTTTTCGGAAAGCCAAATCGGAATTTTCAATCGGGAAATTCCCGAAGTCGCCAGCAACGGTTTCAGACGGGAACATTCGTCAATGGTCGTTTCTTTCGGCAACGACCAACCAAAATCGCCGCTTGGCAATGTTCCGTAAGGTTTAAGCAAAACAAACGATAAATTCTGCGTTTTCTTGTCGGAACGGTACGGCGAAGCGCTTTCAGACGACGGTACGGAAAGCGAGACGGTATAAAAACCCGGTTCCGTAACGAGCGGACGCCAGTAAAATTCGTAACGGCGGACGTTGGGTTTTTCTTCCGTCTTCTTTTCCGCCGGAGCAATTGGCGGCGCGTTTTCTAATGAATTTTGCGAATCCTCGTCTTTCCATTTAGGAAAAGAAAGCGTTGTCTTGGAAGATTCCAACGTCAACGGACGCGGCGTATTGGAAATTTCGTTCAACAATTCCGTTGGATTGACTCTCCGTGAATTTTCAATCAACGGACGCGACGCCAAAGGAACGCCGTAAGCGTTTTGCAATTCGAGCCGCGCGCGGTTTTCGTTAGACGCAGAACCGTAAATTTCTCCTCGAACGACAATTTCGGCGGGATTCGTATAAATTTGCCATCTCCTATCATTTTGAAAGCGAATCGTTGGTTCTTCCCGAATCGCCGCGATACTAAATTTCGCTTGACCATCTAAATCTTGTCGGCTTGTTGAAACAAGATGTAAACCTATCGCAATGCCGCGGGCTTCTGGATGATCGGCGACAAGCGATTCGGTAACAAGCGGAAACCAATCTTCGGAACGAACAACAGTTTCAGAAAGCGCCGTTTTCAAAATTTTTCCGTCCGTATCCAACAACGAAAGAGAAATGAACGCGCGGTTGTTTTTCAATCCGCTTACCAGAACATACGCGAAACCGGTATAAGTTAATCCCTGTTGAATTTCGGTTCGGGGAGAAAAAATCGCCGCGTTACCGCGTTGAACCGAAAGTCGCAGACAGCTTGTTCCAAACGGCGACCGATGCGGAATCCTTTCAATTTCAATATATTGAGGGTATCCTACGCCAAAAAACTGTTCCCAACCATGAGGACGGCGAATCTCGCCGGATTCGGTAGCCGCTCCAAAATTGTTGTTGAAAATGATTTCTCCGGCTTGACGCGGTTGGATCGGCGACGTAATCGTCGTCGCGGAAAAATCCGTCATTTCTCCCCGCGACGGCGTGAATTTTTGTTGCGAAAAACTTTCTATTGGTTTTTGACATAAAAATAATGAAAAAAACAGGAAAATTTTTATCGCAAATTTTCGACGCAATAATGATTTTGACACAATACGCAATGCTTGTATAAAAATAGACAATATTCCCCAACGATAGAATATCCTACAAAAATAAGAACGACAATTCAAGAGCAAAACTTTGTTGCAGGATTTGCCCGACATTTTCCCGACGTTAAAAATTCTTCGCGAAGTCTTCGGGCTTCTTCGTTTCTTTGTGGCGAAAAAATTCCGCTGAAAATTTCACTGACAATAATTGGATTTTTTCTCCCGCCGCGTTCCTCTAGGAAGTATTCGCTTTTCGTGATAAAATAACAAGCGGTTGTATTTTTTTCGTTTTTTCCTTTCGACTTTTTTCTCTGAATTTTTTCTCATGGCAACAGACCTCCGTCTTAAAGAATCGCTTCCCGAATTAACCGAGCGGATTATCGTAACGTATTCCGAATTGAAAGGAATCCAACATCTTGATCTCTGCCCGCTTCCGAGTTATGACGCGGTTACGGAGACCATTCAGGATTTGAAAGAAATTTTGTTCCCGGGTTATCGCCGCTTGACGCGGTTGCATCGTTCTAATGTGACTTATCATGTCGGCGAGCTGATCGACAAATTGCATAGTCAATTGTCCGTGCAAATTGAGCGTGCGTTTTGTCACAGCGCTGAAGAATCAGAAATTTGTTCGCCGCAACAAAAGTTCAATTTTGAGATTTTGGGGCAGCAAAAGTCGTATGCGTTTCTCGAACAACTTCCCGCAATCCGCGAAATGCTCGCGTTGGACGTCGAAGCGGCTTTCGCGGGCGATCCGGCATGCCGGACGTATGACGAAGTGATTTTCTGCTATCCCGGACTGGAAGCGGTAACAATTTATCGGCTGGCAAACGCGTTGCATCGACTTGAAGTGCCGTTTATTCCGCGCATGATGACCGAGTACGCGCACGCGCGAACGGGAATTGATATTCACCCCGGCGCAACGATTGGAAAATACTTTTTCATCGATCACGGAACCGGCGTTGTGATTGGCGAAACGTGCGAAATTGGCGAATGGGTCAAATTGTATCAAGGCGTCACGCTCGGCGCGCTCAGTTTCGCCAAAGACGGCGATGGGAATTTAGTGCGGGGAACTAAACGACATCCGACCATTGAAGACAACGTCGTCATTTACGCCAACGCGACCGTGCTTGGCGGAAATACGGTGATTGGTAAAGGATCGGTTGTCGGCTCTAACGTTTGGCTGACTTCCAGTATTCTTCCCGGAACAACGGTCTCGTTGGAACGTCCCAGCTTGCGAATCCGTAACGATTCGTTCATTCAGGATTTCAGCATTTGACGGAAGGGATCGAGGAAATTATTGGCGATTGCCGTAAAATTTGAGAATGAAAATTCCGGCGGCAATGCGCCGACAAAATCAAGTCCATCTGTTCAGAAAATAGAAACGACGATTTTTCATAAGCCATACCTCTTTGAGAATCCGCTTGCGAATCTCCCTAACAATCGCAATCATGCGGAAACGCCTTATTTTGTTTTTCGCCGTAAAAGTTTTGCGGCAATCTGTTTGCGTTCTTCGTAAGAAAAACCGATAAAATAAATCGCCGGAAAATAACACGCGGCGCTCAGACAACCCGTTAGAAATAATGCCGGATAGGTCGGAGCGACAAATTTTATTGTGATGAACAACGGCGGAAGCAACGCAAGACATACTTTCGCAAACAACCGCAACATATTGCCGTAAAATAACAGCAGGTTTTTCTTTAACAATCGAAAAACAATGAACGGAATGAATAATCCCCGCATCATAACGGCGGCAACCAAAGTTCCCCACGCGACGCCAATGATTCCCGCTTGACAATAAAGGACAAAAAAAATGCTGAGTCCAAGATTAAGCGCTCCTTCGACAATGTTGCTGAACGCGTAATAACGATGATTCGCCGTTGCGTACATGTAGCGAATATTCGGTTCTTGCACGGTTCGGATACAAGCGGCGATAACCAAAATGATCAGGCACGGCACGGTATCCGACCAATATTCGATATGAATTTTCCCTGATTCGATTGCTTGATCCGTGAGCGCCCAGCATTTCAAAAACGGTTCGCACCAAACGAGTAACCCGAATGCAATAAAGCCGGTAATATAAGTGCAGATTTTGTATCCGAAAAACATCGTCTTGACAATTTCGTCATAAAGCCCTTTGGCGTAAAGAAACGTCAGCCATGTCGTCATCCAATTGGAAAGCGTTATCATCAAACTACGAAGATGCTCTGAAAAGGAAGCCGCCGTTCCGTAAGACGCATTGTATTCAAAAGAAATGAGAATGGGAATGACCATAATGTCCAAACGAAAAATGAAAAGTTCGCCAATCGACGCAATAAAGCCGAAAACGCTGTAATTAAATAATGCTCCGACATGAGAACGACGGACGTTTTGCGGCGAAAAACGTAATTGCGGAAAAGATCGTTTTGCCATAATGTAGTAAACGCCGATTTGCAAAAACGCGATCAACATATTTCCAAGACAGAGCGCGACAAGCCGTCCGCCCATGCTCAAGATCGCGTAGGTCGTCAACGCGCCCGCCGTTCGAAAAATAATACTTCCCCATGCCGCAAGATCATGACGCATTGCTCCAAGAGAAATACCGTAGAGTCCTCGAATCGGAAAATCAAGAGCAAACGACATGCCGGTAAGAATCAAAACGACGCTCAATAAATGAACGTCTTCCATTTTGACGTCTTCGATTTTAGGATAAAGCCATAACGTTCCTAATCCGGTCAACAGGGCTGCAACGCATACAAGCGCTCCAATCAACAAAAAGATAGCAAGACCGGTATTGGCGTAGATATTACAATGAACGTAATCTTTTTGGGAAAAAGATTTCGTGATAAACCACGAAACGCTGTGATTTAAACCAATATCTAATAAACCATACCATCCGAGAAACGCCACGGCAAAATGCCATATTCCGTAATAACGCTCGCCGAGAGAATAGATCATCAACCGCGAAATGACGAGACCAAAAAAGATAACAATGAAAAAATTGAGGCTATGCAGAAACGTTCCTTGCATCAATCGTTTCATATAACCAGAATGTTCTGCGGCTTCGTCGCGGCGTTTTTCCGTTTCCATGAACGTTCCTTATAGTGGCAGATCGTGCAGAATAATTTATCATCCGTATCTTTTAAGTATAGATTACGAGAAAAATATTGTCAAACGGTAAGCGGCAGCTTTTCGGATTTTTATCGTTTGATAGGAATCTTTGACGTCAAAAAGCAAACAGCTATTAACCCGAAGTTTCGAAGAAAAAACGTCTATTTTTTGACGTAGATACTTAAATATCAATAAGATACGAAAACAACTCAAAACCATAACTCCCCTCAAGACGCCAAAATAATCTTGTAGCCAGTTTCGTCAAGTTAAAATCTTTATAACCTGAATGATTATAAGGACTTAATAAAAATCAACGCTGGAACTTCGATCAAAAAATTAAAATTTCACGAAAAAATATTTCTATTATATTATAAAATATTTGGAATAGAAGATAGAATAATGTTATGCTTTTTGGGGTTGGCAAATTGTACTTGCTTTTATCGGGAAACTTAATAATTTAGGAATTTTTCGACAAATGAAATGGCAATTTTTACCGTGTAAAGTATTGGCAAACGGTTTTGCCAATTTGTTACTTTTTTATTACATCAAGGAATAATCATATGAGCGATGGTCAATAGTTGTGTATGAGATTTTTTGAAATTTTCTGGGATTTTGAAAAATGTTGAGTTTTTTCCAGGTTCTTTTTTCCTTTAAAAGGAGATGAAAACGTTCTCTCTCATG
>JAISZO010000233.1 GCA_031269105.1 Planctomycetaceae bacterium
CGTTTCAGATTGGCATGCGGAATGTTGTTTACAATAAGCGCCGATAGGTGAGTTTGATGCGAAGAGTTCGTGTAGAATGACAAAAGAGGTAAACGAGAGACGTTAGGAATGAATATCGGGAACGATTTCCGACATTCAAAACGACAAAATTCCCGCCTCTTTTTGAAAAAAAACAATATCTTTCCCATAACTATCAAACCCTCTATAAAAACTGAACTTATTAGAACTGCCCTTCATTGCGTTTCTATTTCAACGCCGACAATTTTTGCAATTGTTTATGAATTTCTTCATAAGGAACTTTCATCAATTCGCGGTTGTAGGCGACTAATCCGTCGGTTTCCGTTTCCAAGTCAACCAGTTGATGAAACGTCGCGGCGGAAATTTCGTATCGCTTACGATATTCCGCAAGCAAATCGGTCATTCGGCAAAATTCCGCGAGAAGTTGTTCGGTTGAGAAAACTTCGCGGTATCCCCAATGTTCCGTTGACCATGAATTATTCGCCGCAAACAAATCAACGCCGCCGTATCGCCCAATGGTTTGCGCCATTGTCGGTAGCATTGTGGTTTGTTGTAACGAGTCGTCGCTCATTTCGGAAAGCATAAACCAATCCTGAATTTTTCCTAACGTCTGTTCCGCAGCGCCGCTCGAAACGCAAATCAATCGCGTCGAATCCAATTGACCCGCTTTCTCCAAATAATAATGCGAATTATGTTCTCCGATTCCTTGCTGAAACAAAATCCAACAAACGACCGACGGATGATTTTCCAATTGTCGAATGATCGCGCTTGTTTCGAAATCAAATTGCGCGGTTGCCGACGCATGATTATTGTTTCCGGCGGGAATTTCCTGCCAAACCAACAGTCCCATCGCGTCGCAAAGATAATACCAACGTTCCGGTTCGACTTTGGCGGTTTTACGAATCATATTAAAACCAAACGCCTTTGCCGCCATCAAATCGCTCTGCATTGCCGCTTCCGACGGCGCCGTGTATAAACCGTCCGGCCAAACTCCGTGATCGCTTACCCCTTTTTGAAAATACGGTTTTCCATTCAAATAAATTGCCATGCGTCCCGCCGCCGTTTGTACCGTTTCAATTTTGCGAACGCCGACATAACTGGAAACCTGATCAATAATTTTATTGTTTTTCAAAACGGCGATACTAATATTGTATAAATGCGGCGATTCCGGCGACCACGCTTTAAAACGCAATTCAGGAATCCGCAACATCATCGCGCCGTCCGCGCCGCCGAAACTTCGCGTCAAAAACTCTTTTCCGTCGTACAATTCCGCTTGAATCACGTCGCTTTCGGTCAGATTTTCGCCGAACACTTGTAATTTTACCGCTTTCGCGTCGAAATCCGGCGTCATTTGCACGCGGCGAATCGACGTTTCCGGCGTCGGTTCCAGCCAAACGGTTTGCCAAATTCCGGTAACGCTCGTATGGCGCCCGCGTTTTTTTTCACGCGATTGATTTCCTCGCGGTTGAGAACCTTGTTCCGTCGGATCAATAATTTTCACGACTAACGTTTGTTCCGCATCCCATAAAATCGCGTCGGTAATGTCGAAAGAAAACGAATCGTATCCGCCGCGATGCGTCCCAATATATTTTCCGTTGACCTGCACAACCGCTTCCCAATCCGCCGCGCCGAAATGAAGTAAAATCCGGTGAGTTTTCGACCAAGCGCTGGGAATGCGGAATCTTTTTTTGTAAGAAATCGTTGTGGCATGAATACCGACGCCCGACAATGGAGATTCAATCGAAAACGGCACAAGAATTGAAAAAACGTTTTCTTGCCGTTTTTGCGGAGAATTGTTTGAATAACTTGACGCGGTAATCGTTTCTAATTCCCAATAACCATTGAGATTAAGCCAATCGGAACGCATCATCTGCGGACGCGGATAATTTTGTAAAACGTCGTCGGGATTAAGATTTCGTCCCCATTTCGTCAAAATACGCGAATCGGACGACGCAAAATCGGGACTTCCCTGCGCGATCCCTTCATTTTTCCCAAAGAAACAAAAAATAAAAATTCCTAATACAATGGGCGCAGAAATTTTACTCCAGCGCATAATGGTTTCCTTTAATCTTCGTTATAAATTTTGCCCGCGTCATTATAATAAAAATTTATGGAAAATCCAAGAGCGTTTTTGTTGAAAGGATTAGGGGTTATGAATCGAAGTTACCGGAACAATTTCGCCGTTTTGCGGATCCGACTTTTCATGTTTTTCTGACAGTAAGACGGCGTTTTGCGGAGTTTCAGACGGCAATGCAGATTTTTCCGACGGCGTTGTTTTATTGATCGGCAACGGAGCAAGGGCTTGCAACTGTTCTTTTTGACGTTGACGTTTTGCCATAAGATAACGATGACCGCTTTCCATTGTTTGTCGAATAAAATCACCAATATCCTTGCCGATAATGCGGGTTAACACAAAAGAATCGGCAAAAACAACCAGTAAATCTTGTCGGAATTGCCAACAATCCAATTCTTCATACGACGCAAAAGCGTGCGCCGGAACGTTATTTTCTCCCCAAAGAAATACGGCAATGATTTCCGATGCAGAATCATATTGCGTAACAATTTCTCCTTTTTTAAATTGGAAATCAAAACAATGATCGGGTAATGGAGTGTTGACGCCGAGCCGCGTCGGAATTTCTTTATAAACCGTATGCGGACTACTTTTTTGCGTTATCGGTTCGGAAAAGCGCCGACAAATAAAACCGGACGGAAAAAAAGATCGACGGTCGTTGGTACGCACAAATTCGATAATTTCCATTTCAATGGTTGTTCGAGGCAGGCGCTCTTGATATTCTTCCGACAGCTTCTCGTCAACGATTTCACCGTTCATACCCAATCCGTTAATAATAACTTTTTGAACGAGAAATCCTTTATCGGCGTTCACAAAAATCCGCATCGTTCCGCCGTCCCAAGGAAGTTCTTTCGGACATCGAACGCGAATCTGCCATAACGTATCGCCGTGAAATTCGCCGGAATTTTCCAACGTCGAATCCCAATGAGCGAGAATCCATTGGAGTGTTTTTGTCGTGTCCATATCGATTTCACCGCAAGGATACCGAAGCAAATACGGAGAAAGATTCACGCGGTTTTGCCAAAGCGGATGGATGGCGGGAGAAATTGTTCCGCAAAACAAGGCGTCTCCGTTTTCGGACGACGACGCCTGATGTTCGCGAAGCGAATCGGGAGTCAGTAAACTGTCGGAAAGTAAAGATTCGGAAGAATCGCCGAAATGATAAATTCGCGTAAGACGTTCTTTTTCCGGCATTGCAATCCAACGGTTATGAATCGAAGTTGTTAAAAATTCCGAACCTTCCGCGCGGCTTTCATTGAGGACTGCAAAATCCATTTCGACAGTCGTAATCGCATTCCATGATCTTGCATTCGCGGCGGCAATTTCGTCCAATGTTGGTTTTTCTTCGGCAAAAACGCAAAAACCAACGCAATTTTCAATAAAAATAACAAGACGCAATAACGTTCCAAAAGAATAATTTCGAAAATTTGCCATAAGAATCCATTCTGTTCAGAATTGAACGACCTGAAAATTATTATTTTATTTAGAACAGTGATAAAAGGCGTTTCGCGAGTCGCTTTCATTTTAAAACGCTCTAAAAATGACGACTCAAACAATCAACAAAAATTTTTGCGTTACCGTTTGAGCGATTATTTTATTATACGTTTTTTTCTTTGCATTTCAAGACGTAAATAACATTTTAATTTGAAACATCGCTCAATCGCGCGTTTTTGAACAATGAAACGATCTTTTTGGACTTCTGAACGTCTAAAGTTGGAGGGAGGAATCCATTCTCAAACCTCATCCCCTTATTTTCCAAACAGAACAACCTCAGTAGCCCAAAGCCGCGCACAAAAACAACCAAGCCCCGCACGAGGCGACATGATATATCGTCATGGATTATCTCGTCCCTGCGGGACTTGCTCTATTTGCAATATCTTATTATATGACAATAACTTACGTCAAAATCAAAATCCCGTTTGTACTAAATCCGTACCTTTTTTTGAAAATTTAACTGCCGACGACGT
>JAISZO010000248.1 GCA_031269105.1 Planctomycetaceae bacterium
TCCTGAAAAATTGCGTCGATGCACTGTTGCATGGTCGTACTCCACCACAATTGATTCTCAACTGAACTTCAATTCTCAACTTTTCACGACGTCTGCGATCAAGCCGCGTGAACGGTTATAAAATTTATTCGTTGCATGAGTTGGATATTTGTTGCATCAGCAAAGGGAAGGAAAAGAACCGTTACGAGTTTGGTAATAAAGTTTCCGTGATAACAAGTAACCGACGCAGTTGGATTTTGAACGTTGAGAATTGTCCAGCAAATCCTTACGACGGGCATACGCTGGATAAGACGGCGAGAGACGCGGAGAAAATCACGGGAGTTATCGTGGAAGAGGTTTCTCTCGACAAGGGTTATCGGGGACATGATTACAAAGGAAGCGCCAAGATATTCATTTCCGGCGGCAGCAATTCGAGTTTAAGTTGGAGCGAGAAACGCCGCAAGCGTCGGCGTCGTTCCATCGAACCGATGATTGGACATTTGAAAAGCGATCATCATTTGGGGCGATGTTTTTATTCGCCGTGTTAGACGAACCGCCTAAAAGCGTTCACGAATTAACCCGCTCGGTTCTGGCGACCCGAACGCCGCATGTTTTTGAATTTACCGACGAAGAACGCGGAAAGACCGTCTATTTCGCGATCTGTTGGCAAAACGAAAAGGGAGAACGTGGACCATTCAGCGAAATCGCAAGCGCCATTATTCCGTGAGAGCGGGCGTCAGGTTTCAGATTCCAGGCGCCAGAGTTAGCTTGCCGTACTTTCACGTATTGAATACCAACCCCTGGAACCTGATATCCGGCGTCTGAAAACCTGACTCCTTCTTCGCGGTGAAAAAACATGTTCACGTTGGGTAAGCGTCAACGTCGAGCGGTTCGAAAAGTCCGGCTCGGTAACGTTCAATCGCGACGGCTCCCATCACGGCGTTGTCCGTACAAAGATGTAAAGGAGCAATATGGAGACGGATGTTGCGTTTTTTTGCGGCAATTTCTATTTTTTCGCGGAATCGCGTGTTTGCCGCGACGCCTCCGCCAATACAAAGCGCGGTCATGCCGGTTTTTTGCAAGGCGTGCGTCGTTTTACCGACCAACGCATCGACCGCCGCTTCCTGAAACGACGCAGCAAGATCGGCGGTTTCTTTTTCGCTTAATTGAATTTGAGAAAAATCCACTTGTCCCTGACCGGCAATTTTATAACGAACCGCCGTTTTGAGACCGCTAAAGCTGAAATCCAACCGATTCGGATCGTCGAGAAACGCGCGCGGAAATCGGTACGCTTTCGGATCGCCGTTCTTTGCCGCACGCTCAATCGCCGGTCCGCCGGGGTAAGGAAGTCCAAGCATCGACGCCACTTTGTCAAACGCCTCTCCCGCCGCGTCGTCGATTGTCGAACCGAGCAATTCAAAATCAATCGGAGCGCGGCATCGGTACAAATTCGTATGCCCGCCGCTAACAATCAAACCGACGCACGGAAAAATATCTTCGCGTTTATTTTCCGGCGTTTGATTTTTCGCGTATTGTTCCGCCAGCGCGACGCGGCAGGCGTAAATGTGTCCCTGCAAATGATTGACGGCGATAAGCGGTTTTCCAAGAGCAAGACAAAGCGCTTTCGCCGACGCCAAACCTACCAATAACGCGCCGGCAAGTCCCGGACGATTTGCGACAGAAACGGCGTCCAGTTCATCAAGCGAAGTCTTGGCTTTTTTAAGCGTTGCGTCAATGACGGGAAGAATCCGCTCCAAATGCATTCGCGACGCGATTTCAGGAACGACGCCGCCAAAACGCTGATGAAACTCGTCTTGCGACGCGACCATTGCGCCGAGAACTTCGAGAGTATCGGTAATCACCGCCGCCGCCGTTTCGTCGCAAGTGGTTTCTATCGTAAGAATTTTCAACATATCGCAAGCCGAATCTCTTTTTTTGAAGCGTCCCGCCGTTCAGTTTACTAATTTCCGAATCACAGCCGGTAAAATTCCGCCATTGATATAATAAACGACTTCGACAGGCGTATCGAGGCGGACGCGAACGGAGAATACGATTTTTTTGCCGGACGGTTTCGTTGCCGTGACGGTCATATCGCTGCCGGGAGAAAAATCGACGGGAATCGGTTCAAAATCAAACGTTTCTTCGCCGGTCAAACCGAGCGATTGCCAAGAGACGCCGCGTTGAAATTGCAACGGCAAAACGCCCATCCCGACAAGATTACCGCGATGAATCCGCTCAAAACTCGACGCGATCACCGCGCGAATTCCGAGCAGCAACGTTCCTTTTGCCGCCCAATCGCGGCTGCTTCCCGTTCCGTATTCGTTTCCGGCAAGCGCTATCAACGGCGTCTTTTCCGCACGATATTGTTCCGCCGCGTCGAATATCGGCAGAATTTTGCCGTCGGGCAAACGCCGCGTGACGCCGCCTTCCGTACCGGGCGCAAGAAGGTTACGGATGCGAATGTTGGCAAACGTTCCGCGAGTCATCACGCGGTCGTTGCCGCGTCGCGAACCGTAACTGTTGAAATCTGCGGGAGCAACGCCGCGTTCCTGCAAATAACGTCCGGCGGGACTGTCCGGTTGAATCGCGCCGGCAGGCGAAATGTGATCGGTTGTTACCGAATCGCCCAACGCAACCAAACACCGCGCCGATCGAATCGCCGACGTTTGCGCCGCAATTTGCGCCGCGGCGGATTGCGTAATCAACGGGGCGAGAAACGGCGGATTTTGAATGTAATCGCTGTCGGCGTCCCACGCGAAAAGCTCCGACGTTTGCGTCGGAATTGCGTTCCATTCGGGGCAAATCGAACCGACGTCCGCATAACGCGCTTGATACAACGCCGGATCAACGGCAAGTTTCGCGGCGGCGGAAATTTCCGCGTCGGTCGGAAAAATATCGCGCAAATAAACCGGCTTGCCGTCAAAACCAATTCCAAGCGGTTCCGTCGTCAAATCTATATCGACCGTTCCGGCAATTGCATACGCGACAACAAGCGGCGGACTCGCAAGATAATTCGCTTTCACCAGCGGATTGATGCGACCTTCAAAATTACGATTTCCGCTCAACACGGCGGCGGCGACAAGATCGTTTTTCGTAATCGCGTCGGCGACCGGTTGCGGCAAAGCGCCGCTGTTGCCAATACAAGTCATGCAGCCGTAGCCGACAAGATAAAAACCGAGCGTTTCCAACGGTTTGTCCAATTCCGCTTTTCGCAGATAATCGGCGACGACTCGCGAGCCGGGCGCGATGCTGGTTTTTACCCAAGATTTTACTTGAAGCCCTTTTTTCGCCGCTTTTTTCGCCAAAAGACCGGCGGCAAGCATCAGGTTCGGGTTGCTTGTGTTGGTGCAGCTTGTGATGGAGGCAATCGCGACCGCGCCGTGTCCGATGGCGACGCTTGCCGGATGCGGTTCGCACGCGGAACAGACGCCGGGCTGCGAAACCGCAACTTCGCCGGTTTGCGCGAGTTGGTTTTCCGCAAGTCCGAATCCGCGCGCCGACGCCGGAGACGTCAAGGATTTGCGGAATGTCGATTGCATTTCGCTCAGCAAAACGCGGTCTTGCGGACGTTTCGGTCCCGCCAGCGACGGTTGAACGGATGCAAGATCAAGCGTAAGAATTTTTGTATAAATCGGAGTCGGCGCGTCGTTTTCACGAAACAACGATTGGCGTTTGAGATAGTTTTTCGCGAGTTGAATCTGTTGTTCGTCGCGTCCGGTTTCGCGCAGATATTCCAGCGTTTTTTCATCCGCCGGAAAATACCCCATCGTCGCGCCGTATTCCGGCGCCATATTCGCCAGTACCGCGCGGTCGGCAACCGGCATATTCGCCGCGCCGTCGCCGAAATACTCGACAAATTTTCCGACGACTCCTTCTTTGCGAAGTAATTCCGTTACGGTCAGCGCCAAATCGGTCGCCGTTGTTCCGTCGGGAAGTTTTCCGGTCAATTGCAATCCGACGACTTGCGGAACGAGCATCGTGTAAGATTGTCCGAGCATCACCGCTTCCGCTTCAATCCCGCCGACGCCCCAGCCAAGAACGCCAAGTCCGTTAACCATGACCGTATGACTGTCCGTTCCGACAACAGTATCGGGAAAAACGAACAAGCGACCGGTCTTTTCGCATTTTTTTGTCATCACCACGCCGGCGAGATATTCGAGATTGACCTGATGAATAATGCCGACCGACGGCGGAATGACGCGGAAATTATGAAACGCTTTTTGCGCCCAGTGCAGAAGAGCGTAACGCTCGCGATTTCGTTCAAATTCGATTTCGATATTGCGCGCCATTGCGTCGGGACGTCCGAAATCGTCGGTTTGAATCGAGTGGTCGATGATTAAATCGACCGGAATAAGCGGATTGATTCTTTTTGGATTTCCGCCGATTTCTTTCATGGCGTCGCGCATCGCGGCAAGATCGACGACAGCCGGAACGCCGGTGAAATCCTGCAAAATCACGCGCGACGGCTTAAACGGAATCGACGTTTCATTGGCTCCGCGAGGCCACGCGGCAAGCGTTTTCACATCGTTTTCGGCAACTTCAAACCCGTCGCAATGCCGCAGCGCGGATTCCAGCAAAACGCGAATCGAATACGGAAGCGACGCAATATTCGCGAGTCCTTGTTCTTCCAACGCGGTAAGTCGCAAATAATAATAAGTTTTATTGTTCAGTTCAAAAGAATCAAGCGATTGAAACGGCGCGGTAAATCCCATAACGGAAGTAAAAGTGATCGTAAGTTGGTTGAAATGATAATCTTATTCCCAAATTTTCCTCATTTTATCAGTTATTGCCGCAACGTCAAGGATTTGCGGAATGTCGATTGCATTTCGCTCGGCAAAACGCGGTCTCGCGGACGTTTCGGTCCCGCCGGCGACGGTTGAACGGACGCAAGATCAAGCGTAAGAATTTTTGTATAAGGGCAACCTCTCACAACCCGCCATTTCCAGACCGTGCGCATAGGTTCTATTAGAACAAAATTTTTTCGGGAGAAGCGTATATCATGTCGCACCATTCGTTTGCCTTATTTGCGGCGGAGCGTCAACTCGCCAAAATTTATGGATTGAATCCGTTTCTCAAGCGGCTCGACGTAGCGATGGATTGAAAGCGTTTCGTCTGTTGATCGAAACAGCGCTCCCAAACCGAGTCCGAAGGGCGGGCGCCGTCTGTGCCCGTATTCCTGTTCAAAATTCCCCTTCTCAAGGCGCTTTATAATCTGTCCGCCGCAATGTTCAGTAAATTCGTCGGGATTTTCGGCGTTTCGCGCGGAACTTCCGCTTACCTCCGTCGGACTTATACGATTCGCCGGACAACTTTTCCGGCGTCCCGGATAACTTGCCGGGACAGGAATATAAACTGATTCGGAATTTCATCGCGACGCACGCGGCGTATCCCAGCAAAGACGTCGAGACGGAGTTGATCAATCGCAGGTTCCATCCCAAAATTTGCGAAAAGGGTTGTCAGAATCATTCGTTGACCGACGAATAAAAGGAAAATAATCGGATGAAGTCGCAAGATTCGTTGCCGCGTGGAACGCATTTTTGGCGCGATGAAGGCGCCCGCAATCTCAGTGATTCCTAGCGAACGCCAATTCGCGTTTCATTCGTGCCGTAACGCTTCAATCGGGTCCATCGCCGCCGCGCGAATTGCGGGGTACAACCCGAACACCACGCCGATAACGACGGAAATTCCAAAAGAAAGCGGAATCGACCAAGTAACAATAATCGGCTGGATTCCTCGCACCGTGTCGGGAAGCGCCGCGACAACGTGAGGACAATATCGGAAAAGCGCCCACCAAACAAAATTCGTCGCCGGCACGCAAGTCAAACCGACAAGGATTCCTATCGCTCCGCCAACAACGGAGAGAACTATCGTTTCAATGAGAAACTGCCGCACGACGTCGCCGCGTTTTGCGCCGAGCGCTCGGCGGATTCCGATTTCGCGGGTGCGTTCCGTGACGGTCGCAAGCATGATATTCATAATTCCGACGCCGCCGACAAGAAGCGAAATGCCGGCAATCAATCCCATGAATAACATAAACATAATACGCGTCGTCCGCGCCTGTTCTAAAAGTTCCAGCGGAACGGTAACGCCGTAATCGCGCATTTTACTATGATGCGGGTTAAGCGTCATACGGATCAATTCGGACGTTTTCATCACGTTTTTTTGTTGATCCACTTGCAACGTGATTTGAGAAAGTTCGATTTGTTCCGCTTCCATTGAAGAACCGCTGACCGTGATAATTTTATCTCCGAACCGCGACCAAAACGTGTCGATTTGAATATAAACGTCGTTGGAAAAATCTTGCGACGAAAACGAACCGCCGATTCCCGCAGTCGGGTCTTTTTTCTTCACGATTCCGATCACCACGTAAGGATCGGGAGTGTTATTGACCGATTGAATGTTAATGGAACGTCCAATCGGGTCTTCGATGGGGAACAGCCGTTCCGCGATTTCGCTGGAAATGACGCAGAAATTATGCCGATAAACTCCGTCCACGTCTTCGAGAAAACGACCGCGTTCCATGACAAGCCGGTTGATTTCCTGATATTTCGCCGTGCAGCCGACAAGCCGCCCGTCGATTTTGCGCCCGACGCGAGTGAATTGGCGGCGGATTTCCCGAACCGGAATCGAATCGATAATTGTCGGAATCGTGGATTTAAGACGTCGAAAATCGTCGCGGGTCAGTCCGTAAGGAGTAATCGTCGGTCCTCTTGCGTTGCCTTGCGACGTATTGAGATCAATTTCCGCCGGTTTAATCGTGCGCACAATGATATTCGTCGCGCCGAGACTTTCAATTTGTTCGGTCGCTTTGCGGCTAATACCTTCGCCGACGGCAAGCAGCCAAATCACGCTCGCCACGCCGATAAAAATTCCCAACACCGTCAACAACGACCGCATCGGATGCAGCAAGAGACTTTTCACGCCAAGCTGCCATGTACGTAACCAAAGGGTAAGCATAAGGTAAAAGATAAAAGGTAAAATGAGGTTATGAAACTGCCGCTCTACTCTGATTGACGAGAGAAGTGATAATTTTTTGCGTTCCGTTTGAAGACAAAATCTTTTCCAATTCTTTTTCAAATTCCTGATAGTTTTCCGCTATGAAATCAGGCGGCTCGTAACCGTCGCTTCCGGAAAAGTTTGCTAAAGAATCGAGAGCGTCGTTACTGTAATCATAAACCGAAACCGGATACATCGTTTT
Organism: Planctomycetaceae bacterium; assembly: GCA_031269105.1. Taxonomy (GTDB): domain Bacteria; phylum Planctomycetota; class Planctomycetia; order Pirellulales; family Thermoguttaceae; genus WRMR01. The sequence continues at coordinate 7,178 of JAISZO010000248.1, forward strand.
ATTGGATGTAATCCTCAAAAGGGCATACCGGAAATTATCAAGCTGCGGCGCGTAAATATAAAATGTGTGATAAATCGCGTTATCTTGAGAGAAAGTAATAATTTTCCCTTCCAAAAGACCGTTTGTCTTTTTTTTCAGTAATTCCGCCTGACGCTTCATCAAAGTCAACGAAGTGTTTTCTTCTTTTTTAAAATCTATATTTGTCCATAAATCTTTTATACGAGACGTCATAATAAAGTTTTCTCCTTCAATTCTAGTAGAATAGGATAATGATCGAAAATGGAATTTTTCTTTCTTATATCATAATTCAAAACATCATGCAAAACCGCGAAATTATGTTCGTAATTTTCAAGAATGTCGGGACGTAATAAAACCTGATCCAGGTTATTCCAATGTTGTATATGATTATTTTCAGGAGAATCATAATAATACGTTCCGTAAATTCCGTTTCCTAAACCGGCGTAATTTTTCCAACAAGGATTATAAAAAAAGGAATAATCAATTCCCTGATATTTTCGCGTTTTTTTATGAAAAGCGATTTCCAAAGAACAAGTCGCGTTAAATATCCTTGCCATAAACATTCCTGAATCAAAAGGATTCATATTGAAATCGCCTATAATAACCGTTCTTTGATGAGAATACTTTTTCTCTAATTCTCTCACTTGCGTCATAAAATCCTGAGCGTCGCTTTGTTGCGATTCTTTATAAGAATACAGCTTGGAAGAAAAATGAACGACGACAAAATTAACGTCAATGCCGTAACCAGACAAATGATAAAAAACGTATCTGTCGTTTTTTTGTCTAATATCTAAATCAATTTTACAAGAAATCGTATGCCGACGAATAAAAGCGTTAATTCTTGGTTGTTTAGATACCTTTGCGGCAATGCTAGAGACAAAAGAGGAATTTAATTGTTCGACCAATTCTTCGGAACATTCTGCAAGAAACAACACGTCCGCTCCGGTCTTATCAGCCAGTTCGATAAGCGGTTCTTCTCTTTTTTGCTTTTTGACGTTCCAAAAAATAAATTTCATGTTCAATATTTTCGATTTTTTATTCTTCAATTCCTGCGACGCACGTCGGATTCGAGTTGTCCGTCGCAAAGGCGGATGGTTCGTTTGCTGCGTTTGCCGACGTCGTCTTCGTGCGTAACAAGGATAATCGTGCGTCCTTCGCTGTTGAGCCGGTCGAGTAAATCAAGGATTTCCGCAGTTGTTACCGAATCTAAATTTCCGGTCGGTTCGTCGGCAAGGATGAAATAAGGATCGTTGACTAAACTCCGCGCAATCGCGACCCGCTGTTGTTGACCGCCGGAAAGTTGCGTCGGGCGATGTCCCAAACGCGAACCCAGCCCGACCATTTTTGCCAATTCTACGCTTCTTTCGCGGGACTTGCGGTTAATGTTTCCCTGATAAAAGAGCGGCGCTTCGATATTTTCAAGAACCGTCAATTGCTGAATCAAATTGTACGCCTGAAAAACAAAGCCGATTCGTTTTGCGCGAATGGCGGAGAGTCGGTCGTCGTTGAGCGTCGTGACGTTATCGTTGCCGAGAAAAATTGTGCCGCGAGTCGGACGGTCGAGACAACCGAGCAGGTTCAGCATTGTACTTTTTCCCGAACCGGACGCTCCCATAATCGCAACGTAATCTCCTTCCGGCACATCAAAACTGACGCCGCGCAACGCGCGCACCGTCTCTCCTTTGAGAACATATTCTTTGGCGACGTCTTCAAATTTGGCGGCTAACATAGATTCAATGGAAAGTGAAAAATGAACGGTGAAAAACGGCGGGACAGTTGAAATGTTACAATACCTATTTTACCATAAATAACAATCAAAAACATCGCGCCGCTTGAAAAAAATAAAAAAAACAGTAATATTTCAGTAGAATGTTCAATTTTGACTGAAATGTTATATAGATTCTTTATTTTATTTTGATTGAAAAACAATGTCCGTAATTCTAAAAGAAAACATTCCAACCGCAAACGAAAAGCCGATTCCTCCGCCGATGTGTCAGCCGCCGAAACGAACGCCGAAATTTTACGCGGACGACAAAGCGAATTATACGATTCTTTGCCCGCAAATGGCGTCGATTCATTTTGCGTTGGCAAAAACGGTATTTTCCCAAAACGGTTACCATTTGGAAGTTCTGCCCGAAGTGAATCGCGACGCCATTGAAGAAGGTTTGCGATACGTCAATAACGACGCTTGTTATCCGGCGATTGTCGTAGTCGGGCAATTGATTCAGGCGTTGAAGTCGGGAAAATACGATCTCAATCGCACGGCGCTGTTGATTTCGCAAACATGCGGCGGCTGCCGTTCTACAAATTACGCGACGTTTCTTAAAATCGCCGTACTCAAAGCGGGATTCGGAAATATTTCGGTAGCGCCGTTCAACGTCAATCTTTCTTCCGAGCCGAATGCGGAAGGAATCTCGATGACGCCCGCAATGTCGCAGCAGCTTGTTCTTGCGTTTTTTATCGGCGATTTGCTGATGCGGACGTCGAATCATTGCCGTCCATACGAAAAAAACGCCGGAGCGACCGAACAACTCGTCGCCGCGTGGATTGAACGCGCCAAGCCGGTTATCGCCGAAGGAAAAATGCGAGATGTTTCTAAACTCGCGCCCGGTATCATTGCGGATTTTGAGGCGTTGGAATTAGTCGGCGAAAATTCGCGACCTAAAGTCGGTATTGTCGGCGAAATTCTGCTGAAATATCATGAAGGAGCAAACAATCGTCTTATCGAAGTGATCGAGCGGGAAGGAGGCGAAGCGGTTGTTCCCGACATTCTTGATTTTGCATTGTATTGTTTGACTTCCGATTGGCACCGCGCGGCGTATTCCAACGTGCCGATGAAAAATTATCTTAAAAGCACGTTTTTAGTTTGGCTGGTTGAGCGTCATCGGAAAAAAATTCAAAAACGTCTTGAAAAAAGCGAGCGATTTTCCGCAATGTGCGGCGTGCGTCATTTGATTAAAAAGGCGGAAACGCTTGTTTCAACATGCAATCAAACCGGCGAGGGCTGGCTTCTCGCGGCGGACATGGTGGAGATGATGGAATCCGGCGTGCGAAATATTATTTGTGTGCAGCCGTTTGGTTGTCTTCCGAATCACATTGTCGGTAAAGGACTTGTCAAAGAATTGCGAAACCGCTACAGCGACGCGAACATCTCGGCGTTGGATTTTGATCCCGGCGCTACCGAAGTCAATCAACTCAATCGAATCAAACTCATGATGGCAATCGCCGTAAGAAACCAGCGAAAAAAGAATAACGCGGATTTGAAGAACGAGGAAAAATAGTCTCATTCAGAAAATCCGCAGCTTCCGCCGAATTTGCAAAACAGACCGGTCTGTCCTTAGCAAAAGTATCTCCCCGTTAAGAATTTTTGTTGCCGACTTGTTCCTCATCTGGTAAATGGTGCGTTTAAGTTAATTTTCTCACACGGAGACGCAAAGGCATAAAGGAATTTAGTCAGACGCCAGGTTACAGGGTCTAGGTTCCAGTGTTGGCTTGTCCTACTTTCACGTGTTGAAAATAACGCTGGCGCCTGGTATCTGGAACCTGTTACCTAAGAAAAACCTTTGTGACTCAGCGCCTCTGTGTGAGAAAAGAAATATTCGCGTGAGAAATATTTTTTCACAATATTTTTCAATGTTCCTGCGCGATTTTGCCGCAATTTGGAGAGATTTTTTTTCTATTTCGAGAGACGTTCCTGCCAAAATGACAGTTTTACGCGTACCTTTGACCTTTCGGTACGTACCAATTTCCCCAAAAATCGCCGGCGGCGTCCAAAGCCGCAGAGTCGAACCGGGGAAAATGAAACGCGCAAGAGGTGCGTAACATGAGGTATTTACTTTCGTCAACGTTGCGAAAACATATTTATGACGAGCGGAAGTCATAGATTTACCGGATAAAATTTGTCCGCGCTTTGGGGAGTTCCGGCTGCGGCGGCGGGACTGCGTCTTTGCCGTGTTCTATCAATTTCAGCAGCCACGCGGTATTGCGTCCGAGATTTCGCATCACCTGCATTCCTTCCGCGTCCTGCGCGGCTTCGCCGGGCGTTGTCCCGTGAATGACGTTCCAATAACTGGAGCCGATTGTTATCATTTCCGAAATCTGAAAATACTTATTCAGTTGGTCAAATGCCGGAATCCCGCCGGAACGCCGCACGGCAATAACCGACGCGCCGACTTTATGCCGAAACAGCGAACCGTTTGCCGCAGCGACATAAAACGCGCGGTCGAGAAACGATTTCACCGTACCGTTCAAGCCGGAATAATAAGTCGGCGAACCGACCACCAATGCGTCCGCTTCGAGCATTTTCGGCAGCAACTCGTTGACCGCATCGTTGTTTATCGCGCATTGGCGGTTTTTATTTTCAGCGCACGTTCCGCATGCCAAACAGCCGCGAATCGGTTTTTGACCGATTGTCGCAAACTCGGTTTCTATTCCTGCGAGTTCAATTTCACACAACACGGTTCTCACGGCAAGAGCCGTGTTGCCGTTTTCTTTGGGACTTCCGTTAATTGCAAAAACTTTCATTGCGAGTTCCTTTTTCTAAAATCAATCATATTAACGACAAAAACGCAAAGGAGTTTTTAGAGGTTTTCTAAAAAGGACTCCGCGATTTTTTACGGACAAAACTTTTTACCGCAAGACGGTTGCCTGCCAAAGAAAATCGTAAAGCGGTTTGAGTAAAACAAATTGGTCGATAAGCAAATTGACAATTTTCGGCGAGAAGAGCGTTTTATCCGGTTCGCGGCGTGCAAGTAAAGCAATCGTTTTACATTGATACCACGCGTCGATTGCCGCCGGATGTTCGGAGGGTAAAGGTCGTTTGTATTTTTCTTTTTCTAATTTGAATTTTCGATTTTTGCGAATCGGTTCAATGATTTCGGCAAAGCGTTTGGGATCGTCGTCAATCATTTCACGAAAACACCGCATTGTTGCGGGCGATGCGGCGTACATTCCCATACCGAACAAATATTGCGTTTCTTCAATCTGAAAAAAATACGTCGGCGTTTCCGTCCAACGATTGACTTCCCGCCGGAACGCAAACCAAAGACGAGAACGGTAAGGCGTTTTATCCGCAGAAAAGCGAACGTCTCGATAAATACGCGATACGACGCGATGCGGAATCGTGTTGACGTCCGGGTCAAGCTCGCGCATCACGGGCGTTAAAGCGCTCACAAGCCGTTTCGTTGGCTCCAAAAGATATTCGATATACTCGTTTCGATGTTCTGCGAACCATTCGCGATTGTTATTCGCGTTTAAATTATGGAGAAATTTCACATATTGCCGGGAAAACCCCGAAAAAGAGGGTTGTTCTTGGAAAGACGTTTTTTTCATGGCGTTTGTTTAACGACGTTGTCAAAGGATTCGTAACAAATTTGCGCATTCTTGGCGATAAAAATCCTCGTAATATTTCTGCCGAATTTGCGTTTTTGAATTTTCTAATATAACGCGGCGGGCGCGGTTTGTGAATATCCCCCGACAAAATGTGCGAGACGTCGTTTCTTCGGTCAATTCAAAATGAAATCGTTCTTGTTTTGTATTTTTCTTTTTTGCAAGTTTACTATTGTCTAAAATATGCTATGTTTAAGCAGTTGTTACGTATTTGAGAAGTCGTCATTTTCTCCATGAATCAGAGAATAACAATTTTTGACAAAAAGAAAGCGGACGTTTCATGCCGAAATATCTTGTCACCGGCGGCGCCGGATTTATTGGTTCGAATCTTGCAAGATTTATTCTTGCCAAAGGATGCGAAGTCGTAGTTTTAGACAATTTTGCGACGGGCAAACGCGAAAATCTCGCGGAAATTATCGATCAGATTCAACTGATTGAAGGCGACATACGCGACCGCAAAACGGCGGAAAATGCGATGCGCGGCTGTACGGCGGTTTTTCATCAGGGCGCGTTAGGTTCGGTGCCGCGAAGTATCGACGATCCGGCAACAAGCCACGACGTGAACGTCAACGGAACAATGAACATTTTGGAAACGGCGCGGGCGTTGGGAATTAAGCGGATTGTTTTTGCCGCGTCGAGTTCCGCTTACGGCAATCAACCGGTTTCGCCGAAACGGGAAGACATGCCGGTTTTGCCGATTAGTCCGTATGCGGCAAGTAAAGTCGCGTGCGAGTCGTATTTGCAGGCGTATGCGGCGGCGTTTCAGATGGAAACGGTTTCGTTGCGGTATTTCAACGTTTTCGGACCTCGTCAAGACCCGTTTGGCGCTTATGCGGCGGTGATTCCGGCGTTTGTTTCGTCGTTGTTAAAAGCAAAACCGCCGACCGTTTACGGCGACGGCGAACAGAGCCGCGATTTTTGTTATATTGATAACGTCTGTCATGCGAATTGGTTGGCGGCGCACGCGCCGGCGGAAAATTGCGACGGACGCCCGATCAATATCGCATGCAAAGAATCGGTAACGCTTAATCAAATTTTGGCGAAACTTCAACAGCTTCTTGACACGAAACTTCAGCCCATTTACGCAAGCGAGCGTCCCGGCGACGTCAAACATTCGCTGGCGGATATTCGACGCGCCAAAGAACAAGTCGGCTATGAACCGCTTGTACGATTCAACGAAGGTTTAGAACTCGCGATTGATTGGTACAAAGCGAATTTGAGATGATTCTCCCCGACCTATATTATTACTTTGAAGTCCCTTTTTAGGGACTTCTTTTATTTCTTGTTCAACAAGCGATGAAATGGATTTATTCTCGCTGTCAGCGCTTATCTCCGCTAGATATACGAGAAATCGATTGTAATCTTGAAGGATTGCTCCAAAACCTTAACATAAAACTTTCGCGAGGAGGCGTTCATTGATGAGAATATTTCATAGAAAATTACGGAGGAATCTACGGAGAAATTCTTGATAACTGTCTCGATAATCTTATCGGAAGGAGAATTTTCTTCATGCACATCCTCATTTTTTGCCGAATCCCCCAAACAGTACTGAAGAGAATTTTCAACGCTCATATCTTGAATATAATAATCGTCGCGAACTTTCGCATTGTTGCCAAAAACAGAAGACATAATACGATCTTCCCAGCCGGCTTCGCGCTTATCGGTAATCGCATTGGAACGGAGATTGTTAAAGTTGGACGGCCACGATTCAACGCCAGCCCTCTTAATCGCTCGTTCAAGACCACGCGGAGCGCTCTGATGTTCACGGTAATATTCGAAAACATATTTCTGACCCGGTTTTGCGTTGGCTTTTACTTTCTCAAAATAGGGAATCAATTCAGAAAACATGGGAACGACGCGATAACGAGTTTTTCCCTTTTCGCTGACGGTAAAATATCGTTGCCCGGTCTTGCTGAAATGGAAATCGTCAAACTTCATATCGTTAATTTCGCTCGGAATACGCAAACCGGCAACACGCGAAAGAATGATAATAAATTGCATTTCTTCTCTCGCTTTACCGCCGCACGCTTCAAGAACCCGATAAATCGTTTCCATTGAAACCCGTTTTCGATTCCTCTTATTTTTGGGTTCTCCCATACGAACCTTTGCGTAAGGATTTTCAGAAACATAACCGCGTTCCATTCCAAAATTAAAGCATTTTCGAAAACTCTTAATCGCTTGATAAATCGTGACTGATCCAAGATTTTTACCTTTCCCATGGTCGCCACGTTGAGATACTAACCAAGTACAATGTTCAAGGGCGTCCGATGAAGTGATTGTATCAATCTTGCGGGCGCTACTGTAATAATCCATAAAATAACGGCGAATCTTTCGGAAATACAAACGCGTATTATCACTGAGGAAACTCAAAGTACGCTGATATTCTTCTAAAAATGATTGAAGAGAAGGGACGTTATTATTTTGTCGGGATTCTATCAATTCGTGTTTAACGAGTACGAGCCAAGTCTCACCAAAAAGTGGTACAGTTTTTAAATAATTTTTGTCATCGGTTTTATTTGCCATGAGTGATAAAAACGCAGTTTACACGATGTTAATCTTCAATAAACTCTCGCACAGGAAAATGATATTCCGCCGTTCCGATATAACTATG
>JAISZO010000314.1 GCA_031269105.1 Planctomycetaceae bacterium
TTTGTTCCTGTTCGTCATTGGGCAAAGACAATTCCGGCAAAACAATGGAAAACAATTCATGTTCGTCAAGGATACAAAGGTTGGTTGACTGTGAAGTTGATAACGTGTCGCGTGTATGCAAAAATGGAAAATGAAATCGGCGATGAAGAAACGTTGATTGTGAGTAAATGGAATGATGATTCCGGCGAGCAACATTGTGATTATTACTTGTCATGGAGTAACGAACCGGTTGACCTTGAAGAATACGCGAGAGTCATCAAACAAGCATATCGTATCGAAGAAAGTTTTCATCGCACGAAAGGCGAGTGCGGCTTGGCGAATTATCAAGTTCGTAATGGGAAGGGCTGGCATCATCACATTGCGTTGTGTATGTTGACGAATTGGTTTGTTACGGAAGAGTTGATGAATCAAAAAAAAGTGTACCGATGATGACATTTCAACAAGTGCGAGAGTGCATCAGCGAGTTACTTATTGATGAACGATTAAAGGTTTGCGATCAAGATCAATTCAATTGTTTTCGATGTACTCATTGGCTTAATCGAAACAAACAAAGCATCAAAAATCGCAAAAATGCGATTTTTAGACTCGTAAGTTATTTAATTTCAATAGGTTATGAAATTTAATACAGTAGAACTATGTCATTTATTTTTTTGTATGCGTTATTTTGAGCGTTTATCAATTGGCTTGTTATGCTCTCGTTTGGCATGAATCCTTGCGTTAATTCTCTTTACGACCGCGAAAAGCGGTATCGTTATTTTCTCAATTTTGAGCCGATTGACAGGATCGGTTACTCAATTTATATTTACTATATCGCTTTGGAAGACGCAAGCCGCATCCGCCGTGAAATGGGACTATCAGAGATTGAAGTAACGACGTCGGAACAAAATCAAACAAACGGAAAAGCGTCATGAATAAAACAATCCTGAATCGATGAGGAGAGAAAGAAACAGGTATGACTTTATTAAAACTTTTTGATCTGACGGGAAAATCGGCGCTTGTCACCGGCGCGTCGGTAGGAATTGGTCGCGGATATGCGGCGGCTCTGGCGCAGGCGGGAGCGAATGTCGCTGTGGTTGACGTCGATGAAAAAACAGGACAAAAGACCGCCGAACAATTGAAATCTTACGGCATTCAATCGGTTTTTATTCGTTGCGACGTGACGAAAAAAGACGACGTGAACGCGATGGTTGCAGAAGTTGCCGCGTCTTTTGGCAGATTGGATATTGCGGTCAACAACGCCGGTATCGGGATTCTCGGTCCCGACGAAGATTTTTCGGCGGAAGATTGGAACAAAGTGATCGCCGTGAATTTGACCGGCATGTATTATTGTTGTCAGGCGGAAGCGAAACAGTTTCTCAAGCAGAATCCGGTTCAGGGAAAGATTGTCAATACGGCGTCGATGTCGGCGCGAATCATGAATTGCAACGCTTCGTATAACGGTTCCAAAGGCGGCGTTGTGGCGATGACGCAAATGTTGGCGGCGGAATGGGGACAATATAATATTAACGTCAATTGCATTAGTCCAAGTTATATTCTTTCGCCGATGCACGCGTCAACGCCGGTGGAAGTGCGGCGTCGCATTCGCGAACTCACGCCGCTCGGATACGTGGAACGTCCCGAAGATTTATACGGCGCTGTGATTTTTCTCGCGTCCGACGCTTCCAATTACATCACGGGACATGATTTGCTCGTGGACGGCGGACACACGCTCAACGCTTGGCTTACGCCGTTGGGACGCTCGGTTCCGCCGCGAGTCAGTCCCGAAGAAGAAACCGTGCAACTGAAAAACGATCTCGACGCACTCGGATTATCCTACGACGCCGATGGTATCAATACCGACCTTCACCCTGAAATCGCTAACGCATTCAAGGCGGCTTTCGGATTGAAATAATTATAAAGAGAAAAAAGTTGTAACATTTCAGTGGAATTTGCATTTTTGATAAAATTTGAATTTTCCCGTCATTTATGACGAGGAGAGAGTGAGAACAAAAGACATGGCTTTAGCCAAAACAAATTTCGGCGGAAGCCGTCTTTTCAAGTATTACAAATTTGCGGGTTTACGAAAAATTTATTTTCCAAACGGGACAAACTCTTTTTTTATCGCTTTGCCGACGTCGAACGTTTGTTCATTCTTTCCGGCGGTAATTTCGATTTCCAAATCGCTTGTGTCCGGCGATTTGTATTTTAAGTCCACGTAGTCGTAAAATTTTTCTTCACTGCTGATTTTAGCGTAATACGCTTCCGCCGCTTTCGAGTCTTGCGGAACCGGTTGTTTTGCCGTTTCGCTCTCGGTTTTTTCCGATTTCGTAACGATAACTTTGTACTTGCCCGCCAGTGCGCCGTTATATTTTCCTTGCGTCTTCAAGATGCAAACGCCGTTTGCATTCGTGCGTCCGCCGACAACCCATTTCGCTTGCGAAAGATCGTTGTTGAGCAACGTAACAGCCGCGTCTTTGAGCGGCGATCCTTCTTGAACAATCGTGATTTTTGCGGAATGTAAATCCGGCATTCCTTCCGGTTTCGGCGTTTTATCGCAAGATGCAAATCCGAACAACAACGCGAAAAAAAGCGTTAAAACAAGTTTTGTTTTAAATACGTTTATCATTTTTGCTTTCAATAAAAAAGATTGATTTTAAATAACGATATACTTGTCTCGCTTAAAATTTCCCGCTCTCGCAGAGACGCCGGAACGTCGGAGAATTCCTAAAACAAAATCCCTGCGGCTCTGTGAGAAACGCGAAATATCAAGTAATTTCAGCAACGCTTGTTATCTGATTTTTTCGACAAGATTTTCTTAACCAATTGCTACGGCAAAGCGGCTGTTTCGTGTCCTTGCGGCGTTCCCAACGCGCCCCACGTTCCATAGGGGCTTTTTCCTGCGGTAACTTGATAACTGCTTGCGTCTCCCGCGTCAATCGTATCGGAAATGAAATGCACGGAACCGTCCACGAAAACGCCGTTCACGCAGCCGGTATGATTGCTGGTTGCCGCCATTGGTCCCCATCCCATATTATCCGGTGTAATATCATGGAGACAAGACGGCGAGTTCGGCTGTAAAACTGTTGAAAAACCGGTAGAAGTCATTCGTCCATCGGTGAAAATCAAAGCGCGCCATGTGTCTGAACCCGCAACCAAAATCGTGGGATCGTCGGTTGAGCGGCTTTGCTGAAGACATGCCAACGGTCTTGCGTTTCCGTTGACATACATTGCAGCTGTTTCCCAAATTCCGCCTTTCACATTGCGGGACCTATTTGCGTCGCCGACCGCTTCGCTTGCGGCAATCGTATTGCTTGTTCCGTCGCTGCACGCTTCCATTCCTTGATAATTGCGCGGTGTGAAAATGCCGCGTTTGCCGACTCTGGCTGTAGCGCTGCTTTCGGCGGCGTCGCTACTATTGTTGTTCCAAAGTCCGTCGCCATGCGAAACCATATAACTTATTTTTGATATGTTGCTGACGGACGTATTCGGTTTATTTGCCCCCGAATCGGAAGGACAATATAACGTTGAAATACCTCCGGCAAAATCGCTGTGCCAAGGCCAGGAATCTGCCGCCGCCGTCCGGCTGCGGTCAACAATAATCTCATACTTGGCGTTTTGCTCCATGAACGGAAGCAAAAATGTTGCGGCGCTGACAATTCCCCGCCAATCATCATGACCGGCAGTGTAGTCGGCTTTATTGTTGTAGTTGTTGAGAACCGTTCTCGCCGCAGGAAACGACTTGTGAGCGTCGTGATACGTCTGCATCGCAAGTCCGAACTGCTTGAGATGGTTGCTGCACTGCATTCTTCTTGCCGCTTCTCTCGCGGCTTGAACGGCGGGCAAGAGTAACGCGATCAAAACTCCGATAATCGCAATCACGACGAGCAATTCGACAAGCGTAAACGCCCGGCGAATCAAAGATTGTTTTCCGAAACGGGCAAAAACGCTCGAACAGGCAGAAATGCACGCAATCATACGGGCAGAAGCGCTTGCAATAACGCGGGCAAAAAAGAGGGTTACAGTACGTAAAATATGACGTATTAGCCATATTAAGTACCCCCCCCCCCCCGATACATTCTGCCGAAATCCAAGAAAATCAAACGCCTTGTTCAACTTTTTCATAGTCGAAACTCCTTCTACATTTTTTTGTTTTTTGAAATTGACGGGCAAAAATCAACATAATTTTTGCCTCAAAGTTTCATTGATTGGTTT
>JAISZO010000389.1 GCA_031269105.1 Planctomycetaceae bacterium
TCACTTCAAGACTACGCGCAAAACCGGATTCGTCAAAATCGGTGATTTGTTCTTGCATTGTTTTCCGCAATTCATCAATTTGTTCGTCATGATATTTTCCGTAGGACTGCAACAAACAAGTCAATAATGATTCGTTGATTTCCGAATTGGGAACGCCAAGCGTATATTGGGGGCGTCCGTCAATCAATTCCTTTTGTTTAATGGTCAAGTAACCGGTCTGAAACATTAAGGACACTTCGCCAATGTTAGCCGGATCATATCCGTTAAATATATTACTGCTGACAACAAGCGGTTCAAGTATCACGTCTGCACGATTGCGGCGTTGAATCATATCGATCAGAAAAGTGGGCGTGCCGGTGCGAAACCAGTAACCGATAAATTCCCGGAAATAAAAAAATTGTAACGTCGAAAACGGATTATAGATTGCCGTTTTTCCGTCCCATGTGTAACCGTTGTACCAATAACGGATTTGATCCAGTAAATATTCTTTCGTCATTTTCAAATGTCCGGCAACATGGTCGATATAGTCGAAAAAATTACTTTCTAACTCTTCCTGAGTATAGCCGCATAATGTTGCAAACTGTTCATGTAACGTAATGTCGTTTAGATTGTTCAACGCTGAAAAAATCGAAAGCCCCGAAAATTTCGACACGCCCGTAAGAAAAACAAACTTCAAATATTCGTCGGCGCCTTTTATCACCTGATAAAAATCATGTACCGCCGTCCGAATCGCATTCCAATGAGAATCGAAAAGATGAGAGGTAATCGGTTTGTCGTATTCGTCAATCAGAATCGCAACATTCTTGCCGGTTTTGTCATGCAAGTTACGAATTAGTTTGCGAAAACAATCGGGAGCGGATTGCGCCTCCAAAGTAACCTGATAACTTTGAGCGATCTCGTCCAAATAACTGATTATACTGTTTTCCATTTTTTCCGGCGTGGAATGGTCTATCCCTGTCCAATCTATTCTGACGACCGGATATTGCTGCGTCCAATCCCATTGGTCGTAAATATAAAGACCTTCAAATAATTCTTTACGTCCTTTGAATAAAGCGTCAAGCGTACTGATCAACAACGATTTCCCAAACCGGCGCGGACGTGAGAGAAAATAATTTCGTCCTTCCGAAATCATCTGGTCAATAATTTCGGTTTTGTCAACATAAAGACAACCGGTTTGACGTAAATTCTCAAACGATTGCGTTCCTATCGGTAACTGTTTCATGACTTAAAAAATATTGGAATTATTCAGTGGAATTTTAACAAGGATTTCGAGTTACTACCGGGGTTGTTTTGTCAGAAAAACAAGATTTTGGAGAACAGTTTATACATTATTCGAATGTTTTGCTGAATCGTGTTACCTGTTTTTGAAAAGTTTTGCCGCAGTCAGCGTATTCCGCAGGAGCATTGTTACGGTTAAAGGACCGACGCCGCCCGGAACCGGCGTGATCGCTCCGGCGATTTCCTTAACGGCGGCAAAATCCACGTCGCCGACAAGTCCCTCTTCCGTGCGGTTCATGCCGACGTCAATGACCGTTGCGCCGGGCTTGACCATATCGGCGGTAATAAACTTTGCCCGACCAATCGCCGCAATCAGAACGTCCGCCTGCCGCGCGATTGCGGCAACGTCCGGCGTGCGGCTGTGACAAACGGTAACCGTCGCGTCGCCGCCAAGTCCCTTTTGCATGAGAAGCGCCGCCATCGGTTTGCCGACAATGTTGCTCCGCCCAATAATCGCCGCGCGTTTTCCCGCCGTAGCAATGTTGTTTCGTATCAACAATTCCTGAATGCCGTACGGCGTGCAAGGAAGAAAACGCGGTCGTCCCTGCGAAATCCGCCCGACATTGTCGCAGTGAAAGGCGTCGACATCTTTTTGAGGAACAATCGCGTCGAGAACGTTTTGCTCGTCGATCTGTTTTGGTAGCGGAAGCTGCACCAAAATTCCATGCACCGCGTCGTTCCGGTTCAGCGTCTCAAACAACGTCAGCAGTTCCGTTTCCGACGCCGTTTCCGCCAACCGGTACATTTCGCTCTTCACGCCGATTTTTTCGCATGCTTGTTGTTTGTTGCGGACATAAATTTCGCTGGCGGCGTTGTTTCCAACCAAAATGACCGCAAGACACGGAACGACGCCGGTTTCCGCCGAAAACGTCGCAACCTGCTCTTTGAGTTCCGCACGAATTTGTTCCGCAAGCGCTTTTCCGTCAAGAATGAGAGCCGTCATGGTTTTGCCTGTCTATTTGAATGAGTGAAAAATCAAAACGTAATAGTCTGTTTTAATAAAAATTGAGCCAATGAACAGAGACGTTGATGTTGCATTGCACCGTCAATCATTTCTATTTTGCGTCGTTAAGCGATTTCATATCAATCACGTAACGAAACGGGGCTTTTCCTTCCGCCAGATTCTGAAACGCTTCGTCTAATTTTTGAATCGGAATGATTTCCACGTGCGGATAAATTTTATTTTTCACGGAGAAATCCAGCATTTCCCGCGTTTCTTTCATTCCGCCAATCAGCGAGGCGTAAATTTTCCGCCGCCCCGTCAGCGCCGCCGCCGGAATGATCGGCGTTTGATCTTTCGGCGGCATTCCAAGTAAAACCATAGCGCCGTCCACTTTTAACATCCGCAGATACATTCCCGCGTCGTACCGCGTCGGAATCGTGCTGAGAATGAGATCGAAAGAGCCGTTCAATCCGTCGAGTTCTTTTTCGTTCCGCACGTTGACAAATTTCGCCACTCCCAAATCTATCGCGGACTGACGCTTTCCTTCGTTCACGTCGAACACGGTTACTTTCGCGCCCATCGCTATCGCGTATTGTACCGCCATGTCGCCAAGTCCGCCGAATCCCGCGACCGCCAAATTGTCGCCCGGCTTCACGCGATGATAACGCAACGGCGAATACGTCGTAATTCCGGCGCAAAAGAGCGGCGCCATTCGTTCCAGCGGCGCTTCTTCGGGAATCTTCACGACAAACTTTTCGTTCACGACAATTTTATCGGAATAACCGCCTTGCGACGGAATGCCGTCCGTATCAAGACAATTGTACGTCCAAATTGTTTTGGGACAATACTGTTCTTCGTCTTTTCGGCACTGTTCGCATTCGCCGCACGAATTGACCATGCAGCCGACGCCCGCATAATCGCCGATTTTTACGCTTTGAATATTCTTTCCCGTTTGCGAGACGCGACCGACAATTTCATGTCCCGGTACCATCGGAAAAATTCCTTTCCGCCAATCTTCCATCACCTGATGCAAATCCGTGTGACAGATTCCGGCATACAAAATTTCAATCAAGACGTCGTTTTCGCCGACTCCCCGCCGTTCAAATTCGTAAGGAACAAAGCGCCGTCCCGCCGTCATTGCAGCGTAACCTTTGGCGGGAATTTTCGCGGAATTGTCTTCCTGCGCGGAGACTGTCGTTAAGACGATTCCGAAAAGCAAAAATGTGAAAAAGAATGTTTGTTTGAATTTTGAGTCCATATTATTGTTTTCTTTTGGGATAGGATTAGGAAATTCTGAAACGAACCCAAACTACTAGAAACTGAATTAAAATTGTAAGAGATTTGGGCAGAATTGTCAAACAATTTTACCCAAATTTCTGAAAATTGAAATTAAAACTCTAGCGAGTCGCATTTGCCCAACTTTTAGCTTTTCACTCAAACGCAACCGCCTCAATATTTCAAGGGCGAATATTCCCAAGTCCCGCCGGATCGCCTACCGGACCGGATGTTACAACACGGTATGTTCCCGAACCGAGTTCGATTTTGCCGTTGGCGTTTATTTTTGCCGGTTTGTTGTTGACAGTTGTTTTCAACATGTTGTTTGTCGGAACTGTTAGGAATGCCTTTGACCCTATCGGAATCTTAACTTCCCAAAAAAACGAATCGCCCGTCTTTCGCCATTGACTCTTGATCGTTCCCCGCACCGAATCATATTCGGCATTCACAAACGTTAAATCACCAACCGGAATCGGCGTCATTTCGATTGTGCGGAAACCGTCTTCCGACTTGATTCCGGCAAGGTTTTGGTAAAACCAGATCGTTAAGTCGCCAATAAGCATCACGTGATTGCCGCTGTTCATTGCCGGATTCGCCGTGTCTCCATTCCAAAGTTCCCATATAGTTGTCGCGCCTTTTTCAACCATGTATCCCCAACTCGGATAATCCTTGTTTGTCGCAAAACGATACGAAATATCCGCACGACCAAACGAACTCAAAACGCGGTTGAGCCATTGCCCGCCAATCAAACCGGTTCCGATATGATAATTGGTCGTGCGTTCAATGTTGTTGATCAACGTTCCGAAAACCTTATCGCGTTCGTCCGCCGGAACAAGATCAAAATACAACGGCAAAACGCACGACGTTTGCGTTCCGTTGTCGTATTTGCCCGTGTTCGCGTTGTAGAATTTTTTGTTGAACGCTTCGGTCATCGCCGCCGCTTTTGCCGAAAACGCTTTCGCGTCGTCCTCTTTGCCAAGTATTTTCGCATACTTCGCAACAAGATTGAGATCGTGAATGTAATACGAAGTCGCCAAAATTCCTTTTGCGGTTTTGCGCGACGGGTCTTGCGAATGAATCAACTCTTTACGTTCCGGCGGCACGCACCAATCGTCGTAATTATCAGCTTCAATAATACCGTCGCGAATATCCGCTTCGAGAAACTTCAGCCATTTGACCATCGCGTCGTAATGCCGGCGAATCGGTCGGTCGTCGCCGTATTGTTTGAGAATACTTTCCGGCACAATAATGAACGCGCTGGGCCACGTAACATTTCGGTTATAAAATCTGTAATACGCCGGGCAAACGTCGGAGAGATTTCCATTCGGCAATTGCGAATCTTCAATATCTTGCAACCATTTTGAGTAAAGCGTTACGTTGTCGAACTGAAACATTTCGCCCAACGATTCGGCGGCGCGGTCGCCTTGCCAACCCTGACGCTCGTCGCGTTGCGGACAATCGGTCGGAATGCTGAGATAATTGCCGCGCACTCCCCAAAATATGTTTTTGTGAATTTTGTTAATCGTTTCGTTGGACGATTCAAAACGTCCGGTGAACGGAAGATCGGTATGCACGACTTGTCCGACAATGGAATCCAACGACGGTTTGCCCGGATAGCCGGTTATTTCGACAAAACGGAAACCGTGATAAGAAAAACGCGGAATATAAAATTCGCCATTCGGATCGCCTTTGAGCGTGTAAATATCGCGGCATTTTGCGCTGCGAAGATTCGCCATCGACAAATTGCCGTCGTCGAGCGTTGTTTCCGCGTGACGCAAGAGAATTTCTGTTCCGGCTTGTCCCTTGACTTTCAAACGACACCAGCCAACCATGTTTTGTCCAAGATCAAAAACCCAAACGCCGGGCGAAACTTCTTTCATCGATTTCGGCTGAATCTCTTCCGTCACGCGCATCGGCGGTATATTTTGCGCGGTCAAACGTCCTTTCGGCGCGTCCATTTTTTTCGCTTTTTGCCAAACTTTCGGGTCGGTCAAATTCTTTTCATAACGCGCATCGTAAATTTCGCCGTCGAAATCGTTATTGCCGCGAATCGGTCCTTCGGTCGTCAAATCCCAGTCTTCATTACTGACAATCGCTTGCTTTGAACCGTCGCCGTATTCCAGAACCATTTTGAACAATAACTTCGGAAAACCATACGTAACCATTCCATGAAAACTATTTCCTCGCGGCGCGTAATAACGCCCGTTACCGAGAATCACGCCCAAATCAAACGGACGATTCACCCGCTCCGGCGCAATCTCGTAAGTTACATACGGCGCTGAAACGTTGTAATCTTTCAAAATCGGATCAAGAACATGATCGCCGATTTTTTTGCCGTCAATAGAAAACTCATAATATCCAAGGCCGGAAATATAAGCCGTTGCGCGGACAACATTGTTCGCTTTGGGTTGAACGTGATATTTGAGATACCGCGCCGGAATATCAGGATGACCTTCTCCCGTTTCAATTTTTCCCCAAGAAGCGTCGCCGAATTTTCCGACAACCTCCGCGTTTTTCCATTTTGAATCGTCAAAATCGCCGCGATTCCAATTGTCCGGCATTTCGGGCGACGCTTTCCAAGTTCCGTCTGAAACGATATTGAGTTCGTTGTTCTTTTTGAATTTCACTCTTATCGCGCCGATCATTCCTGCGGGATTCGGGTTCGGTCCTTCGTTTTTCACTTCAACAGCAATCGTATTCTTGCCCGATTTGAGACGTCCGGCAATATTAACAACCGGCGCGTTTTTAAAATTCGTTCCTTCGCCAATTTTTTGCCCGTTAATATAAACGCGATAGGAATTATCGCCGGTAAATGCGGCTGTTGCCTTCGCAATTTCGTCTTCGGGCAAATCAAATGTTTTGCGGAATGTTGCAATTCCGACGCGATCATTCGGTTTTTCACTCCAAAGCCAAACGGCTTGGCTTAAATCCGGCGTCGTTTTTTGCTCCGGCGTTTCATCGTAACCGATCCACACCGCGTCTTCCCAAGCGTTGGAGTTTTCTGTTGTCGGGAAAAGTCCGGTCGTGAAAAACGATTGCACGGCTTCCGATTCAACGCCGTCTTTTCCGGTAACAATCAACAACCAATTGTATTTTGTTTCCGGTTGAAGATTCGCGCCTTCGTAAGGAATATTGACGCTGTTATCGCTCTTCACCGTTTTGGTATCCCAAACCGGCGGAAGAACGCCGCCAACACGTCCGTCGGAATATTTTTTCGGGGCGGGATAAACGACGATGCGATAAGAAGTCTGTTCCTCTTCCTGCACGCCGGATTTCAACTTCCAACTAAATCGCGGAAACGTTTCATCAATTCCCAACGGCTCCGTCATATACTCAACCTGCAAATCATACGGCGTTAACACATCAACATCTCCCGTTTGCTGCGCAAAAAGTTGCGACTCAACCGCCGCAATAACAATCATCCCCGCCAAAATCATCAACGGCTTCCAATAGGTTCTTTTCATTTGTTCGTTCCTGAATTGTTTAAGAATTTTCACTTTATTTTGTTTCAAAATTTATAATATTTCGCGGAAATATTACCATTGATTTTTATCGTTTTGCCAAGACGTCCGTTTCGTATTTTCGGACTTCGTCGATCCACGCAGCGCCGACCGGAACGCCGTTTTTTTCGCAATAATAATCCCAAACCGGACCAAACGGCAATGTCTTGAGTTCTTCCAACACGGCAAGTCGTCTCGTGTAATCGCCTTCGAGTTCCCACTTCCGCAAGTCGGCAAGCGGCTCCAGCAACGCGGCAAGCAGCGCCTTAATCGTCGAGCGCGTTCCGATCACCCAAGCGGCGATACGGTTAATGGTCGCGTCAAAAAAGTCGAGTCCGATATGCGTCCGTTTCAAGAGATTGTTTCGCACCAATTCTTCGGCGATTCCGCGTAAATCGTCGTTCCAAATCACAACATGATCGCTGTCCCACCGCACCGGACGGCTGACGTGCAACAGGATTTCTTCCGAAAACAACGAAATACTCGACAACTTGTCCGCAATGGTTTCGGTCGGATGAAAGTGACCGGCGTCGAGACAGACCAGCTTTTTGCGGCTGATCGCATATCCCATAACAAATTCGTGCGAACCGACAACGTAAGTTTCGGAACCGATACCAAACAATTTGCTTTCCAAGGCATCCAATTCAAATTTCGGGTCGATTTTTTCCGCAAAAATTTTGTCGAGCGAATCCGCCATCCGCTGACGCGGAGCAAGACGATCCACCGGAATATCTTTGTAACCGTCGGGCGCCCAGAAATTGACGACAGATGTCGTTTCCAATTGTTTTCCCATCGCTTCGGCGACTTTTCGACACGCAATTCCGTGACGTATCCAGAAATTTCGCGTGGATTCGACGGCGGAAGAAAGCATAAATCCATCTGCCGAAAGAGGATGGGAAAAGTAGGTCGGGTTGAAATCCAGTCCCAGTTCGTTGGCTTTCGCCCAATCAATCCACCCCTGAAAATGTTCCGGCGCGATTTCGTCCCGCTCCGCTTTTTTTCCGTGATTGTCCAGATAGATCGCATGTAAACTAAAACGATGTTTTCCGGGAATCAAACGAAACGCAACCTCCGCGTCCGCACGAAGTTGCGACGGATTTTTTGCCTTACCGGGATAATTTCCGGTCGCAAGAATCCCGCCGTCGGTCAAACCGCTTGAAGATTCAAACCCGCCCACATCGTCTCCCTGCCAGCATTGCAAGGAAATTTTAATTTTTGATAATTGCTCCAAAGCCGCGTCGGTATCGACGCCGAGATCGGCGTAACGTTGTTTTGCAAGTTGATAACTCTGTTCTACGGAACTCATGATGAATCGCTCCTTATTTCGGGATTTTAGTTATTGTTTAGGAAAATCGAAAACTTTTCTTCCTTTTGATTATCCGCAATGATTTTTTTTTTTCAATAGGGCGTAACCAAAGTTCCTATGAGTTGAATTTGCAGGTTGTCCTTTCTCTAATATATTATACTCTTTTCGCTAACGAAACAGCGCTTATCAAGTTGGCGTCGCTGTTAAATCCTAAATTCCAATCGTTCAAAATAGCCGTATCGTTGGCGAATGGAGTATAGCGGCGCTAGCGGCGAGATGATGCGCAACCTACGGACAAGACCGCGCTGAATAAATAAGTCCCGCAGGGACGAGACCATGCGTAACCGGCGGTGCAACTGCCGGAAAGCGGCGTGCGAGAACAATTCATCACAAAAAACAGCGTTCAGACAAGCGCCCCGTCGGTAGGGTGTTCAAACGGGTATTGCGTTTCATTTTTATTTGAGTTATCGTTTTTATTGAACCTATTGGTTTCAAAGAGGTTAGTGAAAATAAATAGCAAAAATTGAAAGTATCATCTTTT
>JAISZO010000030.1 GCA_031269105.1 Planctomycetaceae bacterium
AAATTCAATTTCTTCCGCCGAATAATCCCGCTCGCACGTTGTCGGATCGATTTGCCGCCGCCGTTGCGCTTTTGTGCGACGTTCTTTTGTTTCCGTTTTATGCGGTTTTGACGTTGGCGCCGACGGCTCTTCGTTCAATTTTTCGGAAAACGTTTTTTCATTTGCGCGTCGTTCTACCGTTACCAATTCTTCAGGACGCACTTTTTCTTTGCCGGCAGTTTTCTGAACAAATCGACGATATTCTTGCCCGGAAAGTTCGCAGTGTTTGCGATGTTCTTCCGTTTTAGCGCCGGAACTGGAATGAGAACTTCGAGAACAACGATGTGATAATTCCGCCGTTGTTTTCTTTTTCGCCTTTTTTTCCTCGTGGATTGGTTTGGAAACTTTTTTCTTTTTGGTAACTGTTAAAGTTTTGGATTTTTTTGCAACTTTCATTATTTTTTCTCCAGGGGGAAACGTAAAAATCAATGGGGAAATGATTTTCGCATCTTGACTTTGCCGTAATGGGGGAAATCGCGGCAATTTCACCATTCGTTACCAAATACCGTATTTTTCCATTCGCGGTTATCGGTATGATGCAAATATACACTGTATTTTTACATTGAGATAAAAATCTTTTCTATTTTAACTCGAAAAGTCATATTTCTTTGTCAGAAGAGACAACAAACGACATTGATTTTAAAGAATTTTGAAAATATTTCATGTCAAGAATGATTACTTTTTTAACTTTTGATGTTATAATTAAAATACAATGGATGGAATTACAATTTAGTAGATTTTATATAAAAATTTTTATTTTTTTATGATGCGGTTATCACAACAATCATCACGCCGTTATAATCAACTGGTTTTTTCTGTTATTTCAATCGCAACGATTTTCACTTTAACAGATACTCTTCTTTTTTCGCAACAGTGGGCAGAGGAGATGTTTGAAGTCCGCAATTACGACTTCGGCAATATTTCGCGCTATGCCAAAGCGGAATACGAATTTCAAATCTATAATCCTTACCTTGAAGAAGTTCATATCAAATCGGCAACTACAAGTTGTTCATGTACATCGGTTTATGTCAAAAAATCGACGTTGAAAACTTATGAGACCGGATCGATTTTAGCGCATTTTAATACAGATCGTTTTACCGGCATGCGCGATGCGACAATTACGGTTGTTATCGACCGTCCGTTTTACGCGATTGTTCAACTTCATGTGAAAGGCGTTATTCGTAGCGATATTCTTTTTCAACCGAGCGAAGTGAATTTTGGAAACGTGAATGTCGGCGAGTCACCGGAAAAAGACGTCATTTTTTCTTATAACGGACACAACAATTGGAAAGTTACGAAAATACATTCTTCAAATCCGGCAGTTTTGGGGGAATTGACAGAAACCGAAAGGAAATACGGTCAAGTAAAATATCAGCTTAAAGTCAAAATAGCGCCAAATGCTCCTGCGGGTTATATCAACGATAGAATCATTCTTGTAACAAATGAAGGTAAAAAAGCAGAAATTCCATTTGTAGTGCAAGGTCATATACGTCAAGGAGTTACAGTAAATCCGACGTCGCTGGTATTTGGGAATACTGAATCGGGAAAAGAAGCGACCCAAAAAATTGTGGTTCGCGCAGAAAAACCGTTTACGCTGAAAGAAATTTCCTGTGACAACAAACGTTATCAATTTGAATTGCTGACGCCAAACAACACAACTTCTTCAAAAAACATTTATATCGTTGCAGTAACGTTTAAGGCGGCGGAATCGGAAAGCGCTCAAAATTTTCACGATACGATAAAAATTATCACCGATGCACAAGCAACTCCTTTGGAGATAAACGCTTATGTCAAAGTGAGCGAACCGAAAAAACGCGAGAATTCTCTACTGGATGAGCCGTCGTCAAACGTCATTCCGAAGCAACGTCTCACGCCGCTTTGATTTTAGGACGATTTAAAGGCAGAATATTTTCATAACGAAAATCCGTTTGAGAATTTGTTCCTGTCCATTCTTTTAGCAATTTGTTAATTCGGACGTCAAGTTGATCGAGTTCTTCCAAAAGTTCATTGTGTCTGTCGTCCAGTTCAAGAAGTTTTTCTAAAGTATCCATAAAAAACAGATTTTCCTAAAAAATTGTTTGACAAAACGCCCAAAGATACATTGAGAATCGTCACATAAAGAAAACTCATCTAGAAATATACGATTTGTCGCTACAAGTAAAACAAACAGTGTTTGCGTAAAAAACGACAAAGTTTTCTTATTTTGTCTTATTTCGATGATAATCTTTGAGCGTGAAGCAAAAATTTTCGAATGAAAAACTCTTTTCATTTGACGTATAAAAAATATGACGTATTGATTAATGTAAAGTCAATCATTTTTAAACGAGTCGAATTGAAAAGCGGCTTGGAAACGACTGACATAAAGGAAGAAACAAATCAATTTATTGGAAAGAACAAATTATGACCAGAGTACTCGTAGCTGACGATTCCAGTACCATGCGTAAAATTATTCTTCGTTCGCTGCAAGCGGTCGGCGTAACTGAAGTGACGGAAGCCGCCGACGGTGCGGAAGCCATTTCCTTATTCAAGCCGGGAGCATTTGATCTGGTGCTGACCGATTGGAACATGCCGGGAATGACAGGACTTGAAGTTCTTGAAGGTATCCGCGCTCAGGACGCGAATATTCCTGTGATTATGGTAACAACCGAAGCGGAAAAAACCCGCGTTTTGCAAGCGATTAAAGCCGGAGTCAGCGATTATCTCGTGAAACCGTTTACGGCGGATACTCTTCGTGAAAAACTCGAAAAACACGGTTGCTGAAACGTGATTGAATTGGCTCTTACAAACGGTTGCGTTTGCAAAGAAAAAAATCGGCAAAATTATTAGACAAGAATTGACATAATTTTCATAAAAATCTTTCTTGGAAATTATGTCAATTCGGTTGTGTTTTAAACTCATTGTCTTGCCAAATCTATTGAAAATTGATATGTTATTACGTCGTATGTTGTAATATTGTTATGGGAGACGCAAAAATGACTTTTGTTACCCTAATAATGCCTGTTATAATGGTTTTAGAACACGACGCTACTCTTGTTTTTCTAAAAAGCCCAAATATAATATACAATATTGCGAGAAGTTAAAATTTACGGCGTGGAGACAAAACGATGAGCAAGCGAAAAAGCAACGTCGAAGACGAGTACAAGATTACGCACAACACGTTTTTCGAGGAAACGTTTGGCGTCGTCGCGCTTGCCGTTGCGTTTCTGAAAAAGTATCTGCCG
>JAISZO010000057.1 GCA_031269105.1 Planctomycetaceae bacterium
TTTTCGAGTTGTTTCTCGGTATCGAACATCGAAAGTTGCGTCATTGGAATAAATAAAAGGAACGGACGGACTAAAAACTCTAAAAGATAATCATAAAGGACGCTCTCAATCTTGTAAAGAAGGAGAAGAGAGGAGGTTATTAGAACCGCCCTTAAGATATTTATGAAAAAAGCAAATGAAAATTTATGATATTTTTCAGGAAATAACCTAAAAATAGTTTCCTCAGGAGAAATAGTTTTCTTTGATGAATTACCTATAAAAAAATGAACTATGTTGTCTAAAATTTTTAATAATTGCATTATATCACAGTTATATCTATACTCCTCCATGCCAAAAATTGAGATTTTAGGAATGGCAGCCCGTGAGCGTAAGCGACGGTTCAACTTCACCATGAAGTCGCCTGCAAGCGACGCGCGCGAAAACAATCAAGCCCTGCCAAGTAGCGAGATAATGTTCACTTTCTGAAACCACCCCGTCGGTCGGCTGACGCCGCCTGCCACCCCTCCAACGGAGGGGAATTTTACGCGAACCTCGCATCTTCCCTTCCGCGCGTCGCTTTCCGTAGGTGGAGCGTAGCGAAACCTACGGTTATGCATCGTTTCGTCCCTGCGGGACTTGGCAAACGATTGTTTCAATCCCAGAGCGCCACATTTCGCTTGCGAAACTTTTCCCTTTCATTCTAAATTTCGCAAGACGTCCGACGTCGTAAAATTTTATTTGCGGGGATTTCCCAAACCGAGTTGTTGTAATTTTTTCCAACATTCGTCGCGTTCTCGGCAGCGTTCTAAATCTTGCCACGTCGTATCTTGCGCCGCTAAAAATTGATCGTAAGTCGCCGGCACGTTTCCGGCTGCGGCAAGCCGCGCAATCATATCGCATTCCAACCGCGTCAAACGAATCGCTTCCAACATGTAATCGGAAAACGCTTCCCACGCCAACGGAAACAACGGTTGCACAATGTTTTCGCCAATCGACGTCGCGTATTGTACGATTTCATGTTGCGCGTGCGCCGCGTCCATCCGCAAAAAGAGAAACCGAAACAAATTATTCAAATCCATTTTCCAATACGCTTCAGTATAAGTAGCAAGCGGCAAATCTTTGCGAGCTTGTTCCCGCGCAATTCCCTGACGAATGCGGCGGTCGTAAATTTCGCGGGCTTGTCGATGGAACGTTTTTTCTTCTTCCGAAAAAAAGCGTCCTTCTTCCGTATCGAGAAAACCGTCGCTTCCCTGACGATTTGTCGTTTTTTGCCGCCGCCATTGTTCCGGCTCGGTTTGATAAATTTCGTCAATTGCAACCGAATAACGCGTGCTGTATTCGTTGACCGACGCGGTGCGATGCCGAATCCATTGCCGCCAGCAATCCATCGGCGCTCGCACGAGGAATTTGATTTCCGCCATTTCAAACGGCGTCGTATGCTGATTCCGCATCAAATAACGAATGAGCGTGCGGTCGTCGGAAACGCTTTTCGTCCCTTCGCCGTAACTGACCCGCGCCGCTTGAACAATCGCCGCGTCGTCGCCCATGCAATCGACGAGACAAACGTATCCTTTGTCCAAAACCGAAAATTTTTTCCAGCGTAATTGTTCTAAAACTGTTTGATTGGAAGACATGCTAATGATTTTGAGCGGTATAAAATTGATAATTGATCGTTTTTAAAAATGATTTACGTTATTTTTACATGACTTCTCAAGAAAAACTTTTAACTTTTCCCGTCATTCGCGTCGGGTCGAGGACTTCGGCGAGTTTTTCGGGCGGGAGAACGTTTTTTTCGAGGCAGATTTCGCGGATTGTCTTACCGGTTCGCAACGCTTCTTTCGCAATCGCCGCCGCTTGTTCGTAGCCGATGTACGGATTCAACGCCGTTGCCATCGAGATACTTTTTTCGACGCCTTCGCGGCATTTTTCCTCATTCGCTTCGAGACCTTTGAGACATTTTTCCGTAAACGCTTCCAATGCGCCGGAAAGAATTTCGACGCTTTCAATCGCGGCGTCCGCCATCACCGGCGTCATGATATTCAATTGAAATTGTCCGCCGAGCGCTCCGCAGGTCGCGATCGTCTGGTCGTTGCCGATCACTTTTGCGCACGCTTGCATCAACGCCTCGCACAACACCGGATTCACTTTGCCCGGCATAATCGAACTTCCCGGTTGAAGGTCGGGAATGATGACTTCGTAAAATCCGCATCGCGGTCCCGATCCGAGCCAACGGATGTTATTCGCAATATTCATCAACGTCACTGCGATGGATTTGATAAGCGAATGTACGGCTACTAAATCATCTCTGCAAGAATTTGTTGAAAAATGATTACATGACGTAATGAAAGGATAATCTGTTTTATGACATAAAAAAGTTGTTACTTTTTCTGCAAATTTGGGATGCGTGTTAATTCCCGTTCCTACCGCCGTTCCGCCGACTGCTAATTCCTGAAGAAAATGTTCAGCTTCGCGTAAATATCCCAAAGCGTTCTTTACTTGATGCGAAAAACCGCCAAATTCTTGTCCTAACGTCATTGGCGTCGCGTCGGCAAGATGCGTGCGCCCGATTTTAAGGATGTTTTGCCAAGCATCTTCTTTGATGTGTAAAGTAACTTCTGCATTTGCTAACGCTTGTCGTAGTCGGTTTTCAATCAACGACGCCAGCGCCGCGTGAAGCGCCGTCGGAAAAATATCATTCGTGCTTTGTCCCATGTTGACGTGGTCGTTGGGATGAATCCGTTTTTCTTTCGCGAATCGGTCGCCGCCGCAAAGTTCAATTGCGCGATTGGCGATCACCTCGTTGGCGTTCATGTTGGTCGATGTGCCGCTGCCGGTTTGGTAAACGTCCACCGGAAATTGATCGTCGAATTTTCCGTCCGCGACTTCAAGGCACGCCGTTTGCAGCGCGTCGATTTCCTTTTCGTTGAGCGGCGAGCGTCCCGACGAAAGCAAACCGAGTTCCGCATTGGCTTTTGCCGCCGCCCATTTCACCAATCCGAGCGCATGAATCAGCGCCGCCGGCATACGCCTCCCGGAAATCGGAAAATTTTCCACCGCCCGTTGCGTCTGCGCTCCGTAATAAACGTTATGCGGAAGTAAAACGTCGCCCATCGAATCGTGTTCTATGCGTGTTGGGAGCATGTTGAATGATAAAATCCGGTAAATAGTTTTGTCTAAAAATAATACGCGAAGCGATATTTTAACGAATTTTTCTCATCAATGCAATGCACAGCCGGAAATGAAAAATCCGCATCGTCCGACATACTTGACTTTATGAAGATTTCTGTTATCTTGTTGGAAGTATTTTTTCGATAAAAATTGGCAAGATTTTTAGGAAAGAAACTTAAAATAGAGTTTGATTCAATCTTGCTTGTCAAAAAACATCATTTCCTCATTTTCAAGGAAGAACGCATCATGCCGCCAAGACCCGTATTGCAGGCGATTATTCTCGCCGATCACATTTATGAAGATATCCACTCCGGCAAAAAAGTGATTGCCGGAACGTTTTGCGAAATGGCTGCCGCCGCTTTTCCGTCGAAATACAATCGCGGAGCGTTTTTGTTTCTCAGTTTGACCGAATTTCAGGGCAAATTGCCGATTACGATTGAA
The DNA here is from genome assembly GCA_031269105.1 of Planctomycetaceae bacterium. Taxonomy (GTDB): domain Bacteria; phylum Planctomycetota; class Planctomycetia; order Pirellulales; family Thermoguttaceae; genus WRMR01. The sequence continues at coordinate 3,589 of JAISZO010000057.1, forward strand.
TACGTTGATTTAGAACGTAAAGAAACGCTATTAGAATTTGGCGACATTATCGCGTTTGCCAATAACCCGTTGGAAACGTGCGAACTCGTCGTCGAACTGCCGGAATTGCCGTTGCCGCATCCCGGAACGTATGCGTTTGAAGTCTTTTTATACGACGTGCCGCTTGGAGCGTTTCGGTTTCTCGTGAGCGTGGGACAGGAAGTCTAATCATCAATAATTTCCGCCTTTGGAAATTTGTCGGTGTTTCAGCCCTCGTCAGAGTCCTTTTCACTTTTATTGCTTTTTATGCGTATTCCTTTTCTTTCCTTCTTGAGATTGTTTTTCACGTGGATTGTTCTATCGGCGTTCGTTTTATGCGGCGGATGTCGGCGGACGGCGGACGACGTTTCCCAAAATGCGCAAAACAATGCGGAACAACGGGAATCCAATAAAGACGCGGCGGCTATCGTTTCGCCGGAGAATGAGCCGCAACGAATTATTTCCACCGTGCCGAGCGTAACGGAGGTTTTGTTTGCGTTGGGATTAGGTAATCGGGTGGTTGGCGTTTCGCGGTTTTGCCGTTATCCGAAAGAAGTTGAAAAACTTCCCGACGTCGGCGGCTTGTTCGATCCAAACGACGAAGCGTTGTTGGAATTGCGTCCCGATTTAGTGATTCTTCTTTCCGAAAACGTCGAGCGGGAAGAACGAATCAAATCTTTCGGCGTCTCTTGTCTCAAAGTGGATCATCGTTCTATCGAAGGGATTATCGATTCCTTTGCGAGAATTGGCAATCGATGCGGCGCCGAGTCCGCCAAATATGCCGTCGAATGGCGACGCAATATTCGCGAACGTCTTGACGCGATTGTTCAACGCACGGCGGCGCTTCCCAAACGCTCGGCGCTGATTACGTTATATGACGAAAGCGACACGACAATGCAAAGCGCGATCATTGCCGCGTCGAATCCTTTTTTTCATCGCGCTATCGAATTAGCGGGCGGCGTGAACGCGGCAAAAAATATCAAAGTCGCGTTCCCGACGGTTTCCGGCGAAGGAATTCTCGAACTCAATCCCGATATTGTTATTGGTATCGCTTCGCGGGAACCGGTCGCGTCGCAATCGGCGGCGCTATGGGAACGCGAAAAGGTCTCCAAATCTGAAGCGTTTGTCCGCGACTGGGAACGGTTCGCTCCCTTTTCTCCGGCGGTAAAAAATCATCGCGTTGTTTTGATTCGCGAAGATTATGCCGTGATTCCCGGTCCGCGATTCATTTTGTTTGTCGAACAACTTGCCGAGATTTTACATCCTTCGAAATAACTTCAAACATCTTCTCGCCTTCCCATGCGCGGGGCGAGCGGATTCTCGTTTTGAGCAACTCTTGTCATTTGAAACGGTATGATTACAATAAAATGGATTGATTTTTTCGTAAAACAATTTTGTTGCAAGCATCTAAAGGAACGTATCATGGAACTGATTCGACGACGCGCTTATGCCCGTGCCGGATTGATGGGAAACCCTTCCGACGGTTATCATGGGAAAACGATCTCCGTCATCGTAAAAAATTATTGGGCGCAAGTAACGCTGTATGAATGGGATCGGCTTGAAATTGTCGCAAGCCAAAACGACATGAGCGTGTTCGGAAGTCTTAATGATTTAGTGACAGACGTCCGTCTGCATGGTTATTACGGCGGAGTTCGATTGATCAAAGCGGCAATCAAAGGATTCTACGACTATTGCGCTAAAACCGGACGGCAACTCAAACCGAATAATTTTTCGATTCGTTACGAATCAAACATTCCGCGTCAGGTCGGACTTGCGGGTTCCAGCGCAATTATCGTTGCTGCATTTCGTTGTCTTATTGACTTTTACGGCGTCGATATTCCCAAATCTCTTCTTCCTTCGTTGGTGTTGTCGATTGAACGGGACGAGTTGGGAATCACAGCCGGATTGCAGGATCGCGTGATTCAGGTTTTTGAAGGCATGGTCTTTATGGATTTTTCGCGCGAAGCGACGCGTCTCATCGACGGATTTGAATGCGGAACGTATGAACAAATTCCTCTTGAATTAACGCAGCCGCTTTATATCGCCTATTCTTCGGACGCCGGCGAGCCGACGGAAGTTTTTCACAACAATCTGCGGGCGCGATTTGAGAACGGCGAAACGGCGGTTGTTAATGCAATGCAATTGTTTGCGCAATATGCACAGGACGCCAAAGCCGCTATCTATGAGAAAAACTACGAAAAATTGGCGGAGTTGATTAACGCAAACTTTGATTTACGTCATTCAATATGTCGATTGCCGAAAGAGCATGTTGAAATGATTGAAGTTGCGCGAGCGGCGGGAGCTTCCGCAAAATTTGCCGGTTCCGGCGGCGCGATTGTTGGCGCTTATCCCAACGAAGAAATCTTTCAGCAATTGAAAGACGCTCTCAATCAAATCGGCTGCCTCGTTATCAAACCGATTTTCTAATGTTTTTCGACTCGATTACAGGTAAATTTTTTAGAAAATTGTTTCTCTTCTCCCCAAATATTTGAGGAGAATTGTAATTCTTTCTTGTAACGGAGAAATTTCGGTTGAGGGACGCTTTGTGTCGCTACTAACAAGAGTATAATGGATTATCAATGAGGCGGACATTTTATTATATATCCTGCCGATCAATCAAAACTGTGAAAATTGGAGATTTTACAACAATGAGTTCACTGGCTGAAATGACCAATTTGAGTACGAGCGGTTACGATTTTATTGACGAGCCGCTCATTTGGAGTTACTTGAATCAACCGTTTGACGCGGGACGTTTTCATGAAATTCTCGCCAAAGCAAGCGCCAAAGAAGCGTTGTCGCTTGACGAAACCGCGATGCTGATTGCCGCCGATCAACCGGAGCAAGTCGAGCAGATTTTTAATACCGCCCGCCAATTGAAAAAAGACGTTTACGGCAATCGTATTGTTTTGTTTGCGCCGCTTTATGTCGGCAATAATTGCATCAATAATTGCCGTTACTGTTCGTTTCGGTCGTCGAACCGCGAACAAATCCGCCATACATTGACAAAAGAAGAACTCGCAAAAGAAATTCATTTCCTTCTCGACAAAGGACATAAGCGGCTGATTCTTGTGTTCGGCGAAACGGCACAGTATTCGCCGGAATTTATTGCCGATTGCGTGCGTCATGTTTATTCGATTAAAAAAGATCACACGAATATCCGCCGCGTTAATATCAACGCCGCACCGCTTGATGTGGACGGCTACCGTACATTAAAAGAAGCGGGAATCGGTACATTTCAGATTTTTCAGGAAACGTATCATCATCAAACTTACGAGGAAATGCACGGGACGAAAACCCGCAAAGGAAATTATCTTTGGCGGCTTGATGGTCTTGCCCGCGCGATGGAAGGCGGTTGCGACGACGTAGGTTTAGGCGTGTTGTTCGGGTTGTTTGACTGGCGTTTTGAAGTGATGGGACTTGTGTCGCACGCGATTCATCTGATGAAACATTATCATGTCGGACCGCACACGATTAGTTTTCCGCGAATCCAACCGGTGCAAGGCGTCGATATCGAAAATGTGTTTCAATATAAAGTCGCCGACCGCGATTTTTTACGTTTGATTGCGATTTTGCGGCTTTCCGTTCCTTACACCGGTTTAATTTGCACCGCGCGGGAATCGGCAAAAGTCCGCCGCGAAGCGTTAGGATTCGGCGTATCGCAAATGGACGCGGGCGGACATATTGAGATTGGCGGTTATGATGAAATCGGCGATTCTCAAATGCAAAAGCCGGAAAAAGGACAGTTTCAACTTGGCGACGTGCGTCCGCTTGATGAAATTATTTGCCAGCTTCTTGAGGACGGTTACATTCCGAGTTTTTGCACGTCGTGTTATCGGCTCGGACGCACCGGCGAAGTGTTTATGGAATACGCGATTCCCGGTTTCATTCAAAACATGTGTACGCCGAACGCGCTGACGACGCTGAAAGAATATCTTGTGGATTATGCGTCGCCGAAAACCCGCGCCGCCGGAGAAAAGCAAATTGAAGTTGAACTCGCGCGTCTGCCGGAAGGCAAAACGAAAACGCTGGTTCTGGAACGCCTCCAAAAAATCCGCGAAACCGACGCCCGCGATATGGTATTCTGAAAAACTATTAAGGAACTTCTCCAAACTTTCCGCAAACAAATTTCCCGTGTTGCAAGCCAATCCTGATACCTAGAACCTGTAACCTAAAGCAAAATTCCCCTCCGGTGGAGGGGCGCCCGTCGGCGCAGCCGACCGACGGGGCGCTTGTCTGAACTAGGATTTTTATGATTCATGTGATTCTTCCCGTTATTTTTTACTTCAGCGTTTTCACGTCGATCACGTACCGGAATTTCACGTTTCGGTAAGCGTCGTCTAACTGGTTGGCGGAGATGATTTTTACTTCGGGATAAATACTGTTTTTTACGGAGTAGTCGAGCATTTCCTGCGTTTCCTTGATTCCGCCAATCACCGAACCGTAAACTTTCCGGTGTGCCGCGAATGCCAAAAACGTGGTGGGAACAACCGGCGTCTTTTCAAGCGAAGGCATTCCGACTACCGCCAATTCCCCGCCTTTTTTCAACATTCTCACGTACATCATCGGGTCATACTTGTCGGGTATGGTACTGATGACAAAACTGAATTGATTGTTCAACCCTTCCAATTCGGCGGGATTATTGACGTTCACATACCACACCGCGCCTAAACGGATTGCGTCCGCTTTTTTATCGTCGGTAATATCAAATACAGTGACTTTCGCTCCCAACTTTACCATGTACTGCAACGCCATGTGTCCCAAACCGCCAAAACCGGCAACAGCAACATTGTCGCCCTTTTTGACGTTGGAAAACCGGATGGGCGAATAGGTTGTGATTCCTGCGCAAAGCAAGGGAGCAACCTTTTGAATATCCGCAGTTTTCGGGATTTTGACGGCGTAGTCTTCGGCAAGAATCGACAATACAACCAATTCCGGCATAGTCGCCGATTTTGAATTTGGTAACATTCTTGCCGGTTTGCACGACCCGCAATTTCGTGTCCGGGAACGATTGGGAACAAAAAGGACATTGAGGACTGGTTTCCAATAATGTCCTTACAGTTCTTAATTGTCCTTTGAGTTCCTACATCAGGTTTCCTCCGTCAGGTAATGGCGAAGATGTGAGATAAACAATCTTGTACATTCGATCAAGTCGGAACGTTGGTTTTTGTTCAGGCGTTTCATCGCCTTGTTTTCGGCGTCTTTGATTTTCGGAATCATGCCGTTGGCGTATTCCAAACCGCTGTCGGTCAGGTGAATCGTTTTGTATCGCCTGTCGCTTTCCACTTCAACGAGTTTGATAATCCCTTGCTTGTAGAGTGAAGTGATGATTTGATGAACCGTCTGCTTCGGGAGAAAATTCTCGTCGCAAATCGTTTTTTGCGTACAGTCTTCGGGGTGATCGTAGATAATGCAAAGGACGAGCAAACTGCTGTACGTCATCCCAACGCTCTTGGCGTAATATTCATACTCAAGATTGAATTCCCTGTACAGACGGCAATATTCCGTCGCCTGCTCGCTTGTTTTTGCCCGTGTCACGGCAACGTTCCTTTCCGGTAAATCCGAATAAATAATAGTCTAAACAAGAAATAGTCCATATTTTTACTATTTTAATCGCAAACTTTTTTTACCAAGAGGGGGCGGCAATAGAACAAACGGCGTTGAAAATTATTGAAAATTTTCGACGCCGACGGGAATGTTTCTCGCATCGTTACGCTTTGCGTTTCACGTATCCGGTTGTAACATTTCAATCGCGCGGATAATTCCCATCGCTTTGTTGACGGTTTCTTTGCGTTCCAGTTCGGGAATAGAATCATAGACGATACCGCCGCCGGTTTGCGCGACGAGTTGACCGTTTTTAATCCGCGCCGTACGGATTGTAATCGCGAAATCAATATTTCCGCGAAATGAAATATATCCCGCCGCGCCGCCGTAAGGACCTCGCGGAGCGGTTTCTTGTTCGGCGATAATTTGCATCGCGCGGACTTTCGGCGCGCCGCTGAGCGTTCCGGCGGGAAACGTCGCCTGAAACAAATCAAAACCGTCGTAGCCGTCTTCCAACTCCGCCGTCACATTCGACACAAGATGCATGACGTGCGAGTAACGTTCAATAAACATTAAGTCGGTTACTTGCACGCTGCCCGTTTTGGCAATGCGTCCCAAATCGTTTCGTCCAAGATCAACCAACATAAGATGTTCCGCTTTTTCTTTCGGATCGCTCAACATTTCGTCCGCCAATTCGCGGTCGCGTTGTTCGGTCGCTCCGCGTTTCCGGGTTCCGGCAATCGGACGTAGCGTCGCGGCGCGTCCTTCAAGCCGCACCATCGTTTCCGGCGACGAACCGGCAAGAACCGTGCCGCTCAAGTGCATAAAAAACAGATACGGCGCGGGATTCGCAAACCGCAACGCGCGGTATAATGAAATCGCGTCGGGAGTTTCTTCGGCGGTAAATTGCTGCGAAAACACGCATTGAATAACGTCGCCGCGTTTGATATGTTCCTTGATCGTTTCGACTTTTTTGCGGTAATCTCGTTCCGAAAGAATCGGCGAAAGCGAGAGATCGCCTTTCATAACCGGCTGCGGCGTCGCTATCGGTTTTTCGAGTTCGGCGACAATCCGGCGAATTTCTTTTACCGCCAGATCGTATTGCCGCTGCAAATTATCTTTCGCCGCGCCGCGTTTCGGAAACGTCAAGGCGCAAACAGTCAAAACTTGTTTGACGTTGTCGAGAATGAGTAACGTTCGCGGAATTACAAAACTGGCAAACGGTTCGTTGGTCAATTTATGCGGAATGTTTTCAAAAAACGACACGATTTCATAAGCGAAATAACCGACCAATCCGCCGAAAAATCGCGGTAAATTTTCATGTTCCGCCGCGTGATAATGCGCCGTCAATTCGCGCAACGAATCCAGCGGCTTGCCGTGATGCGGCGTGTGCGTTTCGGCGATTTTGTTTCCTTGTTCGTCGAACTCTACGACATGGAGATCGTCCTGCAACACTTCGACAAACGCGTGAGGATCGATCCCGAGAAACGAATAGCGTCCCCATTTTTCGCCTCCTTCGATACTTTCGAGCAGGAAAACGCCTTCCCGACCTTTGTAGAAACGCTGCAACAGCGTCACCGACGTGTGTTGATCCGCCAAAAGCCGCGTTGTCACCGGTACAACGTCCGAGCGCCGGCATTCTTCAAGATAACGATTGTAGTCAGGTTTAATAAGTCGCATGGAAGTCTAAATCGCAAAATATAAAGTATTGAAAATTTTACGGAACTCAAATCGTACGCAAAATATAAAATTTGTAACAAATCCATCGATTTTGACTCTCCGAGAGCCAATTTTGACCCTTAAAGAGCCGAAAAGGACTTTTTTGAAAATCAATGGGATCAGCAAGGGAATTTTTGTCGCATTTCTCAAAAAATAGAAATGCGATGAAAACGTTACAAATTTCACAAAAAAAGCCGCGAACAGACGAGCTCGCGGCTTGAAACATTTCATTTGTACGACGCTTTTTATTTCCGACGGCGTCAATTACTTACCGGAGCGCTTCCAAAATTCTTTTGGGAAACGCCAACCAAAATCCGCCGACTCAAAAAATGAAAAATGCGTCGTCATGCGTTACGAAAATTGGGCGGTACGGGGCTCGAACCTGTGACCTCTAGCTTGTCGAGCTAGCGCTCTAACCAACTGAGCTAACCGCCCTTTCATAAAATTTTACGTTAATTACGCAACAAATCAATGGACAATTAACATAAAGCATTGTATTTTAATGAGTTATAAAAACACATCGATTTGTCAATCAATAGCGGTTCAGGGACTCGAACCCCGGACACGCGGATTATGATTCCGCTGCTCTAACCAACTGAGCTAAACCGCCTGAACGACTTTTCATAATATATCTGAATCCAAATTTTTGCCAATCCCCCCTCGCAAAATCTTTCGATATTCAAATAATTAGGTGAAAATGAGGTTTGCAAGCGGAATTTTTCGCTCTGGGATTGAAACAATCATTTGTCTAACTTTTAATTTTTATCATTTCGCCCCGTGCGGGGCTTGATTGTTTTCGCGCGCGTCGCTTTCCGGCGGTTTCACCGCCGGTTACGCATGATTTCGCCGCTGCGCGGCTACTCGGACGCAATGTCGCCTGCAACCTAAAAAAAATCCCCGCCCGTCGTCCCTTGACGGATGGGGATATTCAAGCGTTTTCGACGCTTCTTACATCGCCGCTCCGGCGTCTTCTGCTTCGTTAAAACGACACGCGTTGGTTTCATCAAAACGGCGCGTTGGTTTCATCGGAACGACGGCGTTTGCATCGTCAGAATTTTGCCTGCAATCCGGCGAGAAGAGTATTGGAATACGGCGTGCCGGCGCGGTCGGTATAAATATCGCCGTAATAACTTGCGAAAAGAGAAACGTTTTGAAAGACGAAATATTCGCCGCCAAAATTGATCGTGAACAGAGAACTGCCAAGTCCGCTGCTGTTCAGGAACGCGGTGTTCTGGAAACTATCGCGCACTTTCATCGTGATATGATCGGAGGCGAGATCCACCGAGTAATACAAACCGCCGTTGAGATTCCAATAGTCGCGGCGTATTCGCGCGTCGGTTCCAAACCGCAAATACGCCTGACCGAGCGTCGCGCCGTCGTAAATCGCCAGCGTCGACGCATTACCGTCTTCCGCCGCGGCGTCGATTTCGTTGCGGGACAAATCGACGCCGAAAACGGGACGAATGGACGCGCAGGAGGAGAAATGAAAGCGTTTTCCGACTTCCAAAGTTCCTTCAAACGTATTGCCGTCGAAGGAAGCGTGATGGAACGTTCCGCGACTGGCGACGACTTCGCGGGTCGTATCGTAGGATTGACGTCCGTAGCCGAACCAACCGCGAATATCGGCGCCGCCGCCGAAGACCGTACCGCCGTAGAGTCCGAAATAATAGTCGTTTGCTTTCACGCGGTCGGAGTCCAGATAGGAGCGTTGTCCTTCGTAGCCGAACATGACGCCGAGCGTGCGGCATTGGGAATGAATCAAATCAAGACCGACTTGCAAACCGCTGGCGCGAAGTTCAAAATCATTTCCGCTGAACCCGCTTTTGTAGGAGCTTGCGCGTCCGGCGTAATTTCCCCAAAGAGCGCTGTAATATCCCGTCGGCGTTTGTCCGCGATAAACGTTTTGCGTAGGAGCGGACAAAAAGGCGAATCGACCGGACGTCGCCTGCCAGATACCGCGTCCGTTGTGAAGCAGCAACGACGAGAGATACGTCTCTTGCAGCCGCGCTTTGGTCATTGCTCTGGCTCTGATGGACTTACTTGTCGCGTCCCAATAATATTCCACAAGCTGATCTTCTTGCGGAGCGTTACCAAAAGCGGTTCCGAAAGCGGCTATTTGATTGCCATCATTACTTTCAAGTTTTACCGCAGCGTCGCCGTTTTTCAAACTGCCGTAAACCTGAATTTTGTCGCCGCCGCTGCTGTCACCAGTATATGTGTCAATCGTCGATTGGGCTGCGCCATTGAATTTCATTGTTCCTTTGTTGGTTACAGCGCCTAATGTTGCCTTATCCTGAAAATCAACGGTTTGCCCTGCCGCGACGGTGAAAGATTTTGCAGCCCTTGCAGTACTATCGCCTGTTTGTTGAACAGCTCCTTGAAAAACCGTATTGCCTTTTAATTCGACTTTATCATCAAAGGTGGCTGCGCCGCCAAAGGTGGCTGCGCCGGTTACGTGAAACGTGCCATCGGCGCCGGTTACATTGGTAACGCCGTTTTGGGCTATGGTTAAATCTCCGCCGATTTCAAGCGTTGCACCGTCGCCAATATTAGACGTCAATTCATCAAAGGTCTGACCTTCATTGATGGTTACCGCTTTACCATTAGCAACGTTAATAGCTGTTGTTCCGGTCAATGTTGAACCGGACGCCAATGTTGCGTTTGTTTTGAAATCAATCGTATGAGCATTAACGGTAGTGAATGCCGCGTTTTTGTTTTTAAATTCATTGTCACCCTGAATCGTCAGTTCGTTTTTTGTTCCATCAAGTTTAATGCTTACGGTTCCGCCGGTGATTTTTAAATTCTCGCTTTGACTTGTATCAAGAACGATCTTATTCCCGCCGCTTGTTCCTTCCGCTATAATTCCTGCGCTATTTCCTCCAATCGCCTCGACGTCATATTTGAAGACCGTTCCATTGAAACTATCGGCAATAACGCCTGTAGCGCCTGCGTCGTCGTTTGAGTCTGTAGCTTCCGCCTTTATCGCGCCGTTAATGACGAGATTTTCATTCGCCTGACCGTGAATATCAATACCGCGAACATATTTTTTACCGGTAACATTGATCGCGCCATCGATAGTCAATGTCCCTTGATCAAATAAAAGAGCGTTATTGTTGTTTTGGGAATCCCCAATCACAACGCCGTAAATCCAGCCGGTACTATTTGTCGCATCGACTTTAATAGCGCCGGTTGTAATACTTCCGCCGGAAATTTTGTCTGTCAAATAAAGACCAGATGCGCCACTACCAGTATCGCTGTTGGCGGTGGTTGTTACGCTAATATCTCCAAGTTGGATTGTTCCTGCGGAATTATTCGCAACAAAACCTGTGACCGCGCCGGCGCCGTTCACGCTAATATTGCCCAAATGAATATTAGCGGCGTTAACAATATCGCCAAACGTAGGACTACTTAGATCAATACTACTAAAAAACCCGGCGCCAACCGCGTAACCGGAGCCGGCTGTAACTTTAATCTCTCCGCTTGCGGAGTTTGCGGAACCCAAATTTGCTGCATAAGCATTGCTGGCATGCTGGTAGATAAATCCCGCGGCATTATCCGATGGAGTTGAGTCCCCTACGGTAATCGTGTGACCATTTAAATTAGTTTCAGACGTACCGCCGCTGTCAGCAGTATCCAAAACGCCAATGAGGGGGTTGGTACTACTATCACTAACGGAAATATTATTGCTTGCCCAATCAGTAACACCTGCTGGCGACTGTTCGCTCGCGTAATTTCCCGCCGCGAGCGGTACGAGGACGATTCCCGCCAGCGCGATTTTGGGCAAGACTTTTTTCCAGGGAACTCGTTGAAACATCTCCGCAATTGCCCGTAACAAAAAATAGTTTCGCTTCTCTCCACCGTTCCGCGTCTCCGTTTGTTTTGAGGAAGCGTTGACGTTGTTTCTGTTTCGCCGTTTTGCGGTCTTTGCATTTTGTTTTCTTGTTGTCATAGAATTTATCCTTCAAATTTTCTCCTGATTCAGGTTTTCCGATATGAACCTCTCAATCGTTACCGGAATCCGTTCCTCTTCCCGTCGCGTCCCTTTCCGTTTTCCCCCTGAAAACAGTAATGATTGACGGCATGTGATCGCGTATGCCGGACGACGTCGTTTCTTTCTCCTGCGGGATCGGCGAACGACAAAAACGAGCGGGTAAAATTCTTGTCAGGCACGTCGAAAAAACCTTGCGAAAACGCTCTCGCGTCGTCGTCCGACAACGCTTTTCACATAGTGCATGTTTCGGTTTCTTGAGAATCGGCATACATAGGAATTTTTCACTGATGTATCGAAAATACTATATTTACAGCTTGTAGGAAAAGGTTGCTAATCTCAATAAGAAATTTGGTTATGCGACGTCGGAATTTGTTACCACAAGACGTCGCTTTTCACCACGAAGACGCTAAGCGTCACGAAGTTTTCACGAAAGATTTTTAAAGTGGGCAAATGGTTGTTTCAATCACAGCGCGACGCAACGCCGGAACTTGAACCAAATCGCAAAACTTCGCGAGCTCCTCAAAAAATCCCTGCCAAACTTCATAAAAGATGCGGAGATACTTTTGCTCCACAGGAGGGGAATTTTTATGGAAAACTCCGACAAGTTTTCTTTTCAACACGCGAACGCCAAACGCCGTAGTCAAAACGTATGACCATACGTCTCGACTACTCGGCGGGCATTGTCATCATCGCCGTTGAAAAAGCGTCCGCCAATGTTGCGTTTGGGGCTTGAACGCTTATTCGCTCGCCGGTTGCGGCGAATCTTTTTTGACGAACGTCAAAGATGTGTTGTCCGCGAATCAATACGCCGGAACAACTGACGGCGGAATGGACAAGCGTTATTGTTTTTTCTTTATGAAAATCTTCTATCGAAACTTGCCAACCGGCAAAACCGTCCGGCGCGTCTAACGCCAAGATTGTACTCGCGGACGCGCAAAGCGCCGCTTTAGAATAACCGTAATGCCGAAGAATGTCGGCGGCGTAATCCAACGCGAAACCTTTGCCGATTCCGCCCAAGTCAATATGCAACGATTTCGCCAACGATTGAATTTGGCAAGGACGGCGAAATAATAAAAACGGCGACTTCGATTCCTCTGGTAATTCCGATAAATACGCGGCGTCAAAATGTCCGCCGGTCAAGCGTTTGGCTTCTTGCGCCGCTTCTAAACAGCGATACGTTTCCGGCGAAATCACTAGCGTCTCTCCGAACTTCAGCCGATTGATTTGAGAAATTTCGCTGTCTTCAATAAATCGGCTCAAAAGAAATTCGAGACGTTTTATTTCGCTAAAAACTTCTTCCGCAACGGCGCTCGCGCGATTGCCTTCGCGTGCAGACGCTTCAATATGCAACGAAAATTGCGTTGCCATCAAAACGTCATAATAAACATAACGCTTAAAATCAGACGTCGATTTATTCAACAATGGACTCGTTAAGAGAACGTCGTTTTTCATAGATTTTTCCTCGACGACCTTGCGTCCTCCGCTTGCAAAGGACAATCAAGGTCAGAATTTTGTTTTGCCGGACCTGCACCCCGCGTTTTTTCCCGTTGCCCCTGCAAAATGAAAACCTCATTTATACATCGTTTTCCGAACAAAACAATATCAGTCGCTCCAAGTTGCGCCGCCTTTTGCGCTCAAGAACGGGGCGTTTCAAAAATGCAAATTCGGCTGAAATATTACTATTTTCAATGATTATCATAATGATCGTTTTTTTGACTTGAGTTTTGAAAATTTCAGGATATAATATAAAAAATATTTTATATTGCAATTCGAGCTTGAGCGATTGGATAAAACGCTATGAAAATTGTGTATTTTGATTGTCTTTCGGGAATCAGCGGCGATATGACGTTGGGAGCGTTGGCGGACGTTGGCGTGCCGATTGAATTACTTAATAACGCAATTCAATCGTTGGGAGTACCGGAATTACGGCTCGAAACGGAAAATGTTCGCCGCCTTACTATGCGCGCGATTCAGGCGCGCGTTCATTGTCCGCATGAACATCAGCATCGTCATTTAAGCGACATTTTGGCAATGATTGACGCCGCGTCGCAAGCCGGATCGTTAACTTCCGGCGCGACGAAACTTGCGAAAGATATCTTTATAAAACTCGCGACGGCAGAATCAAATGTTCACGGCGTTGAACTGGAAAAAGTCCATTTTCACGAAGTCGGCGCCGCCGATTCGATTGCCGATATTGTTGGCGCGGCTGTTGGACTCGATTATCTTAACCCCGACGTCATTTTTGCGTCGGCGGTTCCCACTGGAGTTGGCACAATAAAAATCGCTCATGGAGTTTGTCGTATTCCAGCTCCGGCAACTGCTGAACTTCTTCGCGGGATTCCTATCGCCGCATCGCAAATTCCGTTTGAACTCACAACTCCAACCGGCGCGGCAATTCTTGCAACAACAGTGAAAGCGTTTTTACCGTTGCCTTCTATGGTCGTTTCCCGCATCGGTTATGGCGCCGGCGGACGCGATTTACCGGAACAGGCGAATTTATTACGTCTTGTGGTTGGCGACGTTGCCGATGATTCAAAAGACGACGCTATTACAGAATGGAAAAAACTCGCCGCTCATTATCGTTCTCCATTTGACGACAATATTGTACGTCCTTCTTTTAAAAAATATACTAAAATTCAACAAGAAACGGAGCCGCGTCCGATTTCACAACATGCGCACGAACAAGAACACATTCAGGAACATCATCGCCATGAATGCAATGAAGAAAAAGAAGACGTTTACAACAATGAAAAAAAACGATTAGAATACAAGCACGACGAAGTTGTTTGGGTGTTAGAAACAAATTTGGATGATATGACGGGTGAAATGATTGGATTTTGCATTGAGAAATTATGGAGCGCTAATCCGTTCGATGTTTATACGACGGCAATTCAAATGAAAAAACAACGCCCCGGAATAAAATTGTCGGTACTTTGCCGTGCAGAACAGTTAGAAGAAATCGAAACAATTCTTTTTGAACATACCACAACATTGGGAATTCGCCGTGTTCCGGCGTTTCGGGACGTATTGCAACGCGAATTGTTTAACGTGGAAACGCGATTCGGAACGGTTGCAGGAAAAGTTGCGGTGTTGCGCGACGGTAACAAAAGATTTGCGCCGGAATACGAGTCCGCAAAACAGATTGCGAAAACGCACAATGTTACGCTTGACGAGGTTTATACGGCGGCTCAATCAGCGTTTCGTGCAACAGAATAAACTATTGTAAAATAGAATAAAATTTCTGTGATTTGACAGATTTGAAGGAGCTTTTTAATCAGGAATTACCCCAAAATGGATCATTCGTCTTACCAAGATAAACTTATTAAAAATTATTATCAAAATCGCGAATTGTTGATGTGGCAAAAATTGTCGGATTTGATAAGCGAACTTTACCTTGCAGAAGGAAAAAAGCGTGCTTCGCTTTGGAAACGTGTGGCAGCCGCAATGAAAAATCTTGGAATGTCCGACGAGAGAATCGAATATGTCGTTTCGACAGATAATCCGGCGCTTCTTGCGTCGATGGTGCAAAAACACGTCAGCAAAGATCACCGAAGTTTCTAATTACAACGCAAATTTAAGTGTGAAAATGAAAATAGAATCTATTTTCAAAAAACGATTGATGAAGATGGCAATGATTGCGATGTTAATTTTCGTCATGAGTTGCGGAAAAAAACAACCGTATTCATTGAAGATTATGTGTGATGAAAAATTTCACACAATAATCAACCAATTAGAAAAGGGTTTTCACGAAGGGTTTGGCGTTCCGATAACTCTATTGCCGTTTGACGCAAACCTTGTGCAAAAAGACGTTTTCACTTCTTATGATTTGCTTCTCACGGACGATTCGGCATTAACGAAACGACTTTGCGACAACGGAATTCTTGTAGAAACGATTGATTTTTGCTACGCAACGCCTATTCTTGTCCTACGTAACAACGAACGTCTTTCGATAAAAAACATCGCCGATCTTGCCGTCCATTCGGAGAAGCCATTGCGTTTGGCTGTTGCATCGGAACATTCGACGCTTTCAGAACTTGTGCGCAGCGGTCTGGAAAAAAATCAAGTGAAAACTCAAGGAGAAAACGTACATGTTCAATTTGTTTCCCAAAACGAACAACAAAATTCTGACAATCGCGCAAAAGACAAAAATGAAAAGCAAATAAAATCTCAAAATTTAGTTTTTTTACTGCAACAATTAAAAGATAATGAAATCGATATGATTGCTTGTTGGGATTTTGATTGGTCGCAAAAGTTAAAAAATTCGGAATTTACAAAATCATCGGCAGAATCGTTTTGGGCGATTCAATTCTCTCATGAACCGAATATAACAGTACCTATTTTGCTTGGAATAACGAAAGATTGTACAGATTATGCAATATGCCGCGCCTTTTTTGATTTTATAAAATCAAATATTGGTCGGGAAATTTACAAAAATAATTTTGAAAACAACGCAAGCGCGGTTTCGCGGTGATAAAAAGAGTTTTGAGAGGTTGTGATCAATTATGCCGGACGGTATTTTGAATGTTTTTGCGACGCCGGAAGATGAGCCGCTTGCGGGAAGTGCGGCGGTGGTCATTGACGTTTTGCGGGCGACGACGACAATCTCCCACGCTTTGGCGGCGGGCGCAAAGTGCGTCATTCCGTGTTTGCAATCGGAAGACGCATTTCAGTTGCGGGAAATCTTGCGGCAAAAATCTCCCGATTCCTCGATTTTACTCGGCGGAGAACGCCGCGGCGTCTTGATTGAAGGATTCGATCTCGGAAACTCGCCGAACAGTTATACGCCGGAAACAGTCGCGGGCAAAACGCTTTTGTTTTCTACAACCAACGGCACGCGGGCGATTTTCCGCGCGTTGGACGCCGAGAGAATTTATCTTGCTTGTTTTAATAACGCGGCGGCGGCGGTGCGCGAGTTGTTGAAATATCCGAAAATTGAGATTTTGTGCGCCGGAACGGAACAAAAATACACGGAAGAAGATATGTTGCTTGCCGGTTTGCTGACGGAACGTTTGACGCGGCTGTCGAACGGACGATACGCTTTGAATACGCAAGCGGTTGCGGCAAAAGAACTCTGGGATACGAGTTTTCCGCTTGCCAAACGAATCGGAATCGAACCGATTCACCCGGAAAATCTCGCCCAGATTTTACGAAACAGTCGCGGCGGAAAAAATCTTATGCAAATCCATCTCGGTAAAGATATTCTCGATGCGTCCCGAATGGATTTGTTCGATTTTGTTCCGAAAATCGAGCGGGGAAGCTGGGAAATTGTTGTTTAAAATAAAGAGAGGCGTCTGTAAACGCCCCTCAAACTTTTCTTGAACAACTCTTGAGTCGAAACAACGCATTAGTCGAGTTTATAACCTTCGGTATAAACCGGCTTGATAAGCTCGACAACGCCCGGCGTTTGAACGTTGTTTGTTACTTTCAGATTGACCGCGTCCCATTCGACTTTTTCGCCCAATTCGTTCTTTTTGCCGGCAGCCCAAACCGCGAGATTGCCAAGCAAAATCGTTTCGGTGAGCGGACCGCCTCGATCCGTATAATTCGAGTAGCAAATCATCGGATCCTTTTTCGTAATCGCTTCGTAAAGTTCATACGAGTTGGCGTCGTCCATTCCTTTTCCTTCGGCGGTTGCGGTATTGCGGCGAAATTCCACTTTAGGAAGATCGGCTCTTTCCACTTTCTTACCGTCAACATAATAATCCAGTTTTTCGCAGTAGTCCGCGTTGTTGGAATACAAAATTCCTTTTTCGCCGACAATGAGCGAACCGCTTCCTGCCGTTTTATCGAGTTTCAGATCCGCCAGAAGAGCGTCGTCGGGACGATTTCCGCCGTCGTACCACGTTACCTTAAGAGCCGGACGCCAATCCGTCGCCGGAAATTCAAAGAAAATCTTGGAACGCTGCGGGAAACTGTCAAAGTTATGACCGCTCGTAATTGCCTGAACCGAAGTCGGATTTTTTAGTTCGCAAGCGTAATACGGCATATTGAATGTGTGGCACGCCATGTCGCCGAGCGCTCCGCTTCCGAAATCCCACCATCCGCGCCATGCGAAAGCGTGATAAATTCCGGGCCAATAATCGCGGTATTTTCCTGCGCCAATCCAGAGTTTCCAGTCAAGATTTTTTAGGTCTCTTTCGATATCTCCTTTTTTCGCGGCAACATCGGCTTCAACATTCAAACGCTCGCCGCGACGTTTTTTGGCTTCGTCGTCGGACGCAAGTAATTCTTCTTTTTCCTTTTTGCGGGACGCTTCATAAGACTCCAAAGTTGTGCGGTCAATTCCTTGCGCCCAAACCGGACGGTTTGACCAGACATGCACTTCTTTGATTGCTCCAATCAGACCGTTACGAACCTGCGCGACCGCCTGACGGAGAATATCTTGCGCCGATCCTTGATTTCCCATTTGAGTACAAACGCCCATTTCTTTGGCGACTTGTCCCAATTTCCGCGCTTCGTAAATTGTGCGCGTCAACGGTTTTTGAACATAAGTATGTTTTTTCATGCGCATCGCCATCAACGCGGCGGGCGTGTGCATGTGATCCGGCGTGCTTACGATAACTACGTCGATTCTTTTTTCAAGTTTTTCCAACAATTCGCGGAAATCGGTAAAGCCCTCAGAACCGGCGTATTGTTTTTTTGCGCCTTCAAGACGTCCTTTGTCCACATCGCATAAGCCGACAATGGTTCCCCATCTCGCGGCGTTGGCGATATCGCCGCTTCCTTTGCCGCCGACGCCGATTCCGGCAACGCCGAGTTTTTCATTCGGCGAATCGGCTGCTTTTACCGTGTTACCGGCGGCAACCCAAAAACCGAGCGCGGTGACTCCGGCGGAAGTTTTCATAAAATCACGACGTGTCGTTTTGTTTAACATTTCACATCTCCTCAAACTTTGTCAAAATTTTCAATTTTCCACAACGAGACGCTTATCACATTTACCTCATTGCGACGTTTAATTCGAGTTGCCGGACTCTGTCAACATGAAAAAAATTTACCGACTTTTTCCATGTCTCGCGTAAGTAGAAAGACTCAGGCAGGAAAATGCAGGGGCAGGCAACCGACAATCAGTATTTTTTATTTTACCACAACACAAGAGCAATCTCCATAGCAAAAAATCAATTGTGAAGAAAATTTTTCAAAATATTTTTCAAAAACAAGATAACTTTCAAAATATCGCCAAAAACGTGATTTGAAAATTCAAAAAAAGAGCGACTATTCTGTAATATCTGTTCAAAAGTATTTCTAGAAATTTATTTTTTCGACAGGATTGACAAGATTTTTTATTCCAATCTCTCCTGTCAATCCTGTTAAGTTGGTCGAAAAAATATTCCAAATTTGTTTATTGAAGGTTTTTAGAAACGCCCTTAATTGATTATAAGTTATAAATTGGAAAAAGACGAGATATTTGTTTTTGATACCAGAAAAGACAAAAATTTTAGGCGAGATTTCAAATGAGAAACGCGGAATTTAGTTTTTATTATCCGGGACGTCACGGCAATCTTTTTGATATTCGTTTAACGGCGTTGAGAATTTCCAAGAAGATTGCCGATTTGCAGAAACAATCGTTATTACAAATCAACCGGAAGCAACAACGCCGTTCCAGCGGTCAACGTTGTTTTCTGTAATGAAATCCTGTCGCGGTTTAGTTCGTAAATTTCGCGGAAACGGCGAACATTGTTTAACTCGCGTTTAGCAATTGTAAAAATACTGTCGCCTTCCTTGACAATATAATTTCTCGTTCCCGACGCCGTTTGCAGTTGCGGCGGCGAGACCAGCGCCGCATAAGACGCCGTTGGGACGTCCATTTGCGCCGTTACCGCAGAATAATTATTAGAATTAGAATAAGACGCGGTTTCGCCGGATATTTGTTCCGTTAAATTTTGCGAAACGGCGCTGAAAGGAGCGATAATCGGCAGAGCGGAAGATGTCGGCGCGATTTCCGTTCTATGAACCGGCGGCGTTTGCGTATCGGTTTGCGTAACGGTCGGCATAGCAATTGCCTGTTGCGTCGGCGAAACAAACGTAAGATGATTTGACGCCGAATCCGCCGGCATTAATAACGCGATAGGATTCGGTTGGTCGAAATTGTTGATCGAATGATGATTTGCCGACGTTCTTGGCGTGTTCTCAATTGCGTTTTGCAACGCGACGCCCGGTTGCAAAAGCGTCGTTGCCGTTTGCGGTTGCGGCGCTAAAGACGCGGTGGTTTCCGACGTTGCGGGATTCTGCGTCGTCCAAATTGTTTCATCTTGATTGGACAACATCATAGGTTGACGAACCGGCTCCGGCTCTGTCGTAATTTGTCCGAACGGCGTTTGCGTTCTTTGAGTTTCGGATTGCTCGATAGATAACGTCAACGGATTTTCCCGCGCGGTTTCCGTTTGCGAAACAACCGGCTGCATTGTCGCCTCGCGAGGCGTTTCCTGTATGATGGAAAAAAATTCCTGCGGCGGCGAAGTCGGTAACGCCGTTGGCTGCGCCGGCGTCAATGTCTGTTGCAACGGCTCTTGTAAAAAATCTTGTTTTGCAAAATCCGCAAAATTTGAATCGTTCGAAAGCGCAGGCGGATTGGTTCGCGCCGTAT
Source organism: Planctomycetaceae bacterium (assembly GCA_031269105.1). Classification (GTDB taxonomy): domain Bacteria; phylum Planctomycetota; class Planctomycetia; order Pirellulales; family Thermoguttaceae; genus WRMR01. The sequence goes on from JAISZO010000057.1 coordinate 23,442, forward strand.
TTTCGCCGATTGAGTTTTCGCGAGGAGTAAGCTGCGCCGAGTAACCGATTTCCGACGTTTTATTATTTTGCGATTGCAATGCGTCCGGCGGATCATAATTCGCGGAGTTGGCAAAGTTATTGAACGGCGGATTAACGGCGGGAATTTCCGTCGGAGGCGTTTGCGGTTGTTCTTTCGTTCCCGTATTACTAAACGCGGCATAAGAATTTTGATTCGGTTCTTGATAAGTATTCGGCGCGTTATTTTCTGTCGTCGCTTTCTCCTGCGCTGAGTATTTCCACTCGGGCGTTTCGGCGCTCGAATTTATCGGGGAAACGCCGACGTCATTTTCCGGCGGAGTAAAAAACATACCGTTACTGGAATCGTTCGACGCGTTCTTTTCAATAGCCGGCGGGCGATCCGCGTTTGGCGTATAAAATGGAATTTGATTTTGCATTTCCGCAGAGTTTTCACGGAGAGGATTCGCTGAGGAAATTGCGTTTTCGTTTGTCCTCTGTTGCAAATCGGATTCAGAACAATGTTGTGCGGATTCCGGTTCGTTTTGAGCAACTTCCGTATTTTTCTTGTTCAAAAATTGTTTGGCAACCAAAAGTCCGCCGACTAATACAATCAAACACGTAACGGCAAAAAGAGCGTTTTTTTTGAATCCCCATCGGGCGCTTGTTTGTTCAAACGGATCGTATTGCGAGTCGGATTGCGGAATATTTTCCGGCGTGGAAAGCGTCAATATATCGTGCGGAGTTGCCGCGCAACGCGGCGCGACCGGTTCGGATTGACGCAGCGCTTCGGAGAATTTTTCCTGTTCGTTGTCGGCTTGCTGTTGCGAAAAATTTTGTTGCAAATTGGATTGTTGCGGCTTGCCTTGTAATTGCGATAACGGCTGCGGCTGACTTTGTTTATTCTGCTGTTGATCGTAATGCGTTGTCGCCGTCGCAACTTTTTCGTGTTTGGTTTGCTGCTGATAAGAAACGCTTACCGTATGATTGCCGTTTTGCCGCGATTGATGTTGCGTTGTTACTAACGCGGCTTTTTGAGCCGCTTCTTCCGCGAGAATTTCTTTTTCCAACTCGCGTTCTTCGACGGCGACGCGGCGCGCGTTTCGGTAAGCCGTAAATTTTTTGCCAATCCAAACGACGCCGACGTAAGCGCCAACAAACGTCAGAACCATTCCAATAAATTTCATGGGTTTGGCAAGAAATATCAAACGCACCCAAACGTTTTGAGATAACGCGCGACAAGTTTCGGGCAACGCCCCCAAACCGCGATAAATTTTCGTCGGCAAAGACGGCGCCAATAAAATTCCCCGCCAAAGACAAAGGAATGGAAAAATAAGAATTTTGAAACCGATTTGCACCGCTTTCGCCGCAAAAAGAGGACGGGAAACGGCTGCGTTTTCGTCGTTTGAATCGTCCGCAAGTTCTTCGTTTTGCGGAGCGTTTGTATGACTTAATGAAATCGCCGTAAGATTCGCCGTTGCGGTTGCCAGAAGTTCGGGATCAACCAATGCGTCGTCCTTGACTTTAATATTGAGTTCGTCGCGGTTTCGTCTATCGCCGCGACGGCTAATGTCTGTCATCCCTGCCATTTTTTGCGTCCTTGATTTATGTTTTTTATCCGCGAAATACGCAAAAATCACAAATTATTTCAAAATAAAAAAAAGGGAACTCGCTAAATTTTATAGAATAGACGGACTTTCAAAAACAGCCCCGTTCCTATTCCGCGTTTTCCGATAAGTATTTTTATTTTCGTGAATTTTTGCGGTCTTTGTGGATCATAAAAAACTTTTGCATGATCACTTTTTTTCCGCAACCCGTAATTTAGCGCTTCTTGCGCGGGGATTGCGTCCGACTTCGGCGTCCGACGCTTCTATCGGTTTTTTGGTTAATACGTTGAGCGCCGGATTCTCCCGAAACGCCGTTTTTACAATGCGGTCTTCCAGCGAATGAAAACTAATAATCGCCATTCGTCCGCCGGTATTTAATCGCGCCGGAGCGGTTTTCAAAAATTCTTCCAACGCTCCTAATTCGTCGTTGACAAAAATTCGCATCGCCTGAAACGTCCGCGTTGCCGGATCGATGCGCGTTTTCCCCGGCGCGTGCGGTATGCAGCGCCGAACCAATTGCGCCAAATCATTCGCTTTGCGAATCGGTTGTCGATTTTCACGACGTTCCACAATTGCGCGGGCGATTCGGCGGCTGTATCGTTCTTCGCCGTATTGAAAAATCAAATCGGCAATTCGTTCTTCAGTGAGAAATCCGAGCCATTCCCACATTGGACGCCCTTCGCTTATGTCGAATCTCAAATCGAGATCGCCGCTTGCGTCGAAACTGAATCCGCGTTCCGCGTCGTCCAATTGATCGCTTGACAATCCCAAATCCAACAACATTCCGTCAACATTTTGAACTCCGAGTTGGTCAAGGGCAATATCAATATCGCGGTAATCGGCGTGATACGGATGAACATTTGTTCCGGCAAACCGCTTTTGGGCAACTGCGACCGCTTTTGCGTCTCTGTCAAACGAAATAACGTAACCGCTTTTATTAACGTTTGTTACGTCATTTAAAATGGTTTCGCCAATCAAACCGGAATGACCGCCCGCACCCAATGTGCCATCGACATAAACGCCGTCCGGTTTCGGAGCAAGCGTCCGCAATACCTCGTTAGCCATAACGGCAATGTGCCGAAGTTCCGGGACAATTTCATCGCTCATGTCGTTAAATTATTTCGGCAAAACAAATGACGTCGTTACAATTTTCCAATCCAGCAACACTACAAGAAAACAGTACGTTTATTAACACAGACGCTCTGATTTCCAATACTTTAATAATTTTGAGGATTATAACAAAAAATCCAAAAGTTTCCTAGAGCAGTTTGGAAATAAATGAAAGAGAAATCTTCGATAAAAATTCGTGGATTTTTTGCGATTTGTGGTAAAAAAGAGTTGTAACGACTCATATACCTATCTGTTCCCATGACATTTAACAACTTATAACTTATATTACGCATGGATTCGCTTTATCATTCGCGACGTCGTTGTTTGTGAATCTCCTCAATCTCCGGCAATCCCATTTTTCGGCGAACGCGGTTTGCGTCTTCCAGCGCGATATGATAAATAAAAATGGAATACCCCGCCGTTGCAACCGGCTCAAAGTTGAGAAAATAAGAAAGGTCGTATCCTGTTATTCTTGACGGCGCATTCCAACCGCCATGACCATCGGCAGCGGAAAGAGGATCGCCTCCCAACAAAAAACAAGCCTCGATAGCATGCCAACCCGGTTGCGGACCGAGTTGTTCCGAAGAGATCATTTCCATACATTTTTTTCCATTAATACTTATTGGCGGTAACGTAAATTCAATACCTGCGATGCGCGGGTCAAACGGACCGCTATGAGCAAGAGACAATTTTTTTATACTCCTCTTCCTTTAAAATTCGTCTTGACGTATGAGTTGTAATTTTTTATACTTCGCTTGTTGTTTTTTTTCAACCATTTTTATTTTTTTATGTCAGAGTATAAATTAAATTCTCGACAGATTAAAAAACTCAAGAAGAAGTATCATAAGATCAAGAAGAGTTATTCGCATGTTGCGAATCGTATTCTTATTGTACTTTCTCTTGGTCAGGGAGATTCTGCGTCCGCAGTTGCTGATAGCAACTTAATCACCGCTGATACGGTGCGTCGATATTTCCGGCTATATCAGGAAGGCGGAATTAATGGACTATGAG
>JAISZO010000116.1 GCA_031269105.1 Planctomycetaceae bacterium
AAGAAGATCGCGAAAAATTCACGTCGAAGATATTGCCGCCGTATTTGCGGAAGGCAAAAACCGTCGACGAGTTCATTCCGATCCTGTATTTACGGGGCGTGAGCGCCGGCGACATGGAAGCGACGCTCCGTGCGTCTTTCGGCGATAAACCATCCGGCGACGGAATCTATCTCCTTCGGGGAGCGTTTGGATTAGGAAAAGATAATCTGCAAATATTCGGTCTTGAAGGGATCGCCGACGGTACGTCAAATACCGTATTGTTTTCCGAAGCGGTTGTGGGAACGGCGGAAAATAATACGAAAGTCAAAGGCGGAATGGCAAGCGTTGCTACGAATGCCACGGAGCAAAATTGGCAAGCGGTTCCGGCTGGCAGCAATTCAAACGGTCCGGCAAGTTATCCCGGCATCAAATTTTCGGTAATCACCGGAAAACGGCAAGCGGACGGAACAATTGCCGGTCCTTATACCGGCGGCGATCAACGTTCCGGTTCGCGGTGGTATGATTCCGGTCCAGGATACGCTAATTTTTATACGCTGGCGCCGCCCAACGGCGTTTCTTGGGGATGGGTAACAGGAATGTTTGCAAGTCATATTGCGGCGAGCAGTTATCATACCGGCGGCGTGAATGTAGTCATGAGCGACGGTTCGGTGCATTTTATTTCCGACACGGTGAATGTCGGCGACGGCACGGTGGATACGTTCATAGGTTGGACGTCGTCTGCGTCGCCTCGCGGCGTGTGGGGAGCAATGGGAACCAAAAGCGGCGAAGAACCTGTTTCGATTCCGTAATTTTTTATACTCGTCACACTTTAAAATTCTGTTTTGTTTTTATTGTTTTGAACGCAGAGATCACGGAATAACGCGGAATTTCTGGGGAATTTTTCCGTGTATTCTGTGTATTCCGTGTTCAAAAACAGAAAATTCAAGTGTGACGAGTATATGTTCATCATTTAAACTTTTTAACCAAAACCAATAGAAAAATGAAAAAATATCTCTCATTGTTTTTAATAACAACATTTTGTTTTGCGGGATGCGGCAGTTCGAAAATTGATCCTTCGTATCGCTTTGTTACCGGCGTTGTAACGCATAACGGTACGCCGGTTGCGGGAGCGAGCGTTTTGTTTTCGCCGCTCGACGGCGGTTTAGCGGCGTCGGGAGTCAGCGACGCGTCGGGCAATTATCAATTGTCCACAGGAACGACGCAAGTTCCGAGAAGCGGAACGAAATCGGGCAAATATAAAGTCGCCGTGTATAAAGTTGAAAAAGCGGTTGATAAAGACGCGGAAGAATTAGACGCCGGTAAAATTTCGTACGATGAATTTATGGCTCGCCGCGCAAAAATGCAGATTTCGCCAGCCGGATTGCCCGACAAACATCTTTTGCCGACAGTTTACAGCGACGTAAAAACATCGCCGCTGGAAGTTATTGTCGAAGATAAGAAAAAGAATGTGATTAATTTGAATTTGGAATAAATTCAAGAAAATTCAGTTTTTGTTTTTATTGTTTTGAACACAGAAATCACGAAACAACGCGGAATTTTTAGCGTGTTTTTTCTGTGCATTCCGTGTTCAAAAATCGAATTTTAAAGTGTGACGAGTATAACTATTCAATGGAATTTGCGAAAACGTATTGTCATTGTTTCAACAAACCTCATTTTCAACCTAATTTTTCTTACTAAACAACCTCAGTAGCAAAAAAGACAAAAGAAACCGACCTTCATTACCTCATTAAAAACATAAACGAATAAATAAGGTAATAAGGTTAGCGTTTGGAAGAATTCATTGGTTGTTTTGTTAGGAAAATGAGGGTCGGGGTTTTGACGTCAAAAAATCTAAAATATTTGCGGAGATACTTTTTGTCCAATGTAGGGTATGAATTTACAGGACATTCTTAAAATTTTTCTTCCGAGTGGAAAAAATAAAAAATTATTGTAGAATAGACGTTTTGTGGCAATTTTGCCGAAACAAACATTTTCACATTTGAGGAGATTTCAAAATGAAATGCCGCTTCTTTCGTTGCGTTGCCGTTTCCCTGATTGGGTTGACGTCAATGATTGCGTCCGTGTCGTCGCTGTACGCCGAAGTCCGTTTGCCGGAAATTTTCGCGTCAAATATGGTCTTGCAGCAGGATTTGAAAGTACCGGTCTGGGGTTGGGCTGATCCGGGCGAAAAAGTAACCGTTACGTTTGAAAACCAATCGCAGTCTGTAGTCGCCGACGCGAATGGTCGTTGGCGAATTTCGCTTGAGCCGCTTAAAGCCAACGCGAAACCGTCCGTTTTAACCGTGAAAGCCGGAAACGAAATCCGATTGGAAAACGTTCTTGTCGGAGAAGTTTGGATTTGCTCCGGTCAGTCGAATATGGAATGGACGACGTCGCGTTCTGCGGAATATCAGGAAGCGTTAAAAACCGTGAATAATCCGAATATTCGTTTGTTTCACATTACGAAAACGGCAAGCGGCGACCCGCAAGAACGTTTGACGGTGGCTTCTTCGTGGAAGCAGGCAAGCGTTGAGTCGATTCCTAATTTTTCCGCAGTCGGATATTATTTCGGAAAAAAGATTCAAGCCGAGTTGAACGTACCGGTGGGATTGATCAATTCGTCGTGGGGCGGAACCCGCATTGAACCTTGGACTCCGCCGGTTGGTTTTCAAAGCGTTCCGGCATTGAAAAACTTTGCCGATGAAATCGCAGCCAAAGACCCCAATTCGCAGTCGTATCGCCAACTCGCCGCGAAAACGTTAAGCGAATATCAAAAGTGGATCGACGGCGCTAAAGAAAATCAACGGTTTGCCCCGCCGCCAGCGTTTCCCAATCAGCTTCAACCTTTTAGCGGCGCCGGACAACCAACGACGCTTTATAACGCGATGATTCATCCGTTGACGCCGCTTGCCGTGCGCGGCGCGATTTGGTATCAGGGCGAATCGAATATGGGAGAAGGAGCGCTTTACGCCGAAAAAATGAAAGCGCTGATTCAAGGATGGCGTACCGTGTTTGATAATCCCGATCTCGGTTTTTATTACGCGCAGCTTGCGCCGTATGATTACGGCGGAAACCCGACGCGGCTTGCGGAACTTTGGGAAGCGCAGTCGTCGGTAGAAAAAACGATTCCGAAAACGGGACAGGCGGTGATCAACGATTTGGTAACGAACATTAAAGATATTCATCCGCCGCGCAAATTGCCGGTCGGAAATCGTTTGGCGCTTCTTGCGCTGAATCGAACGTATGGTTTGAAAGACGCGGTTTGCGCGTCGCCGGAGTTTGCAAAATTGGAATTGAACGGCAAGACGGCGGTCGTTCATTTTGCCAACGCGAAACAACTCAAAACACGCGACGGCAAATCGCCCGATTGGTTTGAAATTGCCGGCGCGGACGGCGTTTATCATAAAGCCGACGCGGTCATCGACGGCGTTACCATTCAATTGACGAATGCGAATGTCGCTCAGCCGCACGCCGTGCGTTACGCGTGGAATCAGCTTGCCGAGCCGAATGTTCAGAACGAAGCGGGCTTGCAGCTTGGAGCGTTCCGCGCGGGCGGAAACGAAACGAAGTAAAAAGCGAGGATTCAATGTCCAGGTACCAGCATTGGCTTTCAACACGCGAAAGTACGGAAAGCCAATACTGATCGCTATATTCTGTAATCTGATTCCTGCCAATGGCAGATCGGAGTGTCGGCGACGATTAAACTCTTGCTTACGTTTCGGATTATCATTTTATCTTTTCGTTTTTAGCTTTTAACTTTTCTCTCTCTTCATTTCTTCGCGGCGAATAATAAAGAGTTTTTTAGAGATTCCCTAAAGATACATGTAGAAAGGATTCTTATCATGTCCAATCGTTCTTCGGTTTCTATTCGGAAAAAAATCCAGCTCGTATTGGGATTGCTTCTTCTTTTGTTGTTCATTTTAGCGGGAACCGGAATTTTGGCGGCGCTGTTTTATCGGGATTCGGCGCTTTTGATCAGCCGCCGTTCCAGCGAGTTGCCGCTTGCTGTGGCGTTGTCGCAGCAGATTTCGCAAATGCAGCGGCAGGCGGAATCGCTTCGGGAATCGCAAAAAGAACGCGAGGCGTTTTTGAATCGTTACCGTTTTACGTTCGATATTTCCAGTCTTGCGATTAACAAAGAGATTCTCGGTCAAAACCAAAAACAATCGTTTGTATTGAATTTGCAAACGTTGCGGAGACTGGAACAAGATTGTTGTCGGGCGCTGTATAACGGTCAAGAGAATCGCCCCGAAAACCGTTTGCCGGAACAACAAATCCTTCACGAAATCGCCGTTGTTCTGGACGACATAGAACTTCGCGGAAACGATCCGTCCAAGCTCAACGACGTCGCGACCCTTCAATGGTTAGGAGAAAAACTCGACGAAATCAGCTTTCATTCGCGGAAGTTTCTGGATCGGCAACAGACGCAACTTTCGGATTACGCCGAGAATATCAAATCGCAATACCGTCTGTTTCTCGGTATTGTCGCGACGTCGGCGGTTGTTTCGGCGGCAATTCTTTTTGCGCTGTTGCGGCTGATGTTTGCAGGAATTTTTTATCCGCTGCAAGTTCTTGTTTCCGGCGCGCAAATGGTGGCGCAGGGGCGTTTTAATTATCGGATCAAACTGAACGCGAAAGACGAAATGGCGCAGCTTGCCGACGCGTTCAATCAAATGACGGAACGATTCGAAACAATCCGCAACGATCTTGACGCGCAGGTTCAAACAAAGTCGAGAGAACTCGTGCGGACGGAGCGTTTGGCGAGCGTCGGTTTTTTAGCGGCGGGAGTCGCGCATGAAATCAACAATCCGTTAGCGTCGATTGCCATGAGCGCGGAATCGTTGCAGCGCCGCATTCTGCCGATATTAGAACAAATTCAAAAATATCAGAATGCAAATCCGCCAACGGAAACGCCGCAAAATTTCGACGGCGGCGTGATTGAACGCTATCTTGCGATGATTCAGGAGGAAGCGTTTCGTTGTAAGGGAATCACCGAAAAACTTCTGGATTTCGCGCGTGCGGAACGAAAAATCCGCGAGCGAACGAATCTCTCCGAATTGATTTCCGGCATTGTGGAAATGTTAAATCATCTCGGCAAATACAAGGAAAAACATATTCGACTTGAAATACCGCCAACGCTTTACGCGTTAGTCAATCCGCAAGAGATGAAGCAGGTCGCGCTGAATTTACTAACCAACGCGCTGGATTCGGTGGACGACGGCGGCGTTGTTTGGGTTCGGCTTTTTGAAAAAGAAGAGATCGTGCATCTTATCTTTGAAGACAACGGCTGCGGTATGGACGCGGACGTTTTGCAAAACGTTTTCGAACCGTTTTTCACGAAACGAAAGAACGGTCAGGGAACGGGATTAGGACTTTCGATTACGCATCGGATTATCAGCGAACATCAGGGACGCATCGAAGCGTATAGCGCGGGTTTGGGATTAGGCGCAGTCTTTCAAGTCGAAATTCCGGTCGCGAGTCCCGAATCGGAGAAACTCGCGGCAATGAAATCTAAAGAAATCGCAACGATGAGGAACGACCTGTTGAGAAATAAATTTCTCGCGGAAACAAAAGAAAAAAACAACAAAAAAAATTAGGAATATCCTACGGAATACGACGTCGTTTCGCGTCTAAAAACCCGAATCCAACCGCTTACTTTTTACGTTTTTTATAAATGTTAAATAAAGCGAATAAGACGTTTATACTCAAATAAATTACAACAATGAGTTTAAAATATTTTGACGTCGTCATTGAAAAATTCTCTTTGTATTTTCGTAGGATTTCAGCGGAATGAAAGCCGTTGATATTTATTTTTTCGTCTAATCCAAACATTGTTTTTGGCAAAGCGTAAACGCTTCGGCGGCGCGTTCGTTTCCGGCGACGGTTGGATATTTTCCTGAAACGCAACCGGTGCAGAAATTATTGGTTTCAAATCCAATCGCCCGCGCCACCGCGTCCATCGGCAGATAATGCAGCGAGTCTGCGCCGAGCGTCTCCGCCATTTGCGGTTCGACCCGTTGGAGAAACGACGCCGACAAATTGCACGGCGGAACCGCGTTGACTAACTTCGCATTTTTTCCGCTAAAATACGGCGTAAAATAATAATTTGCCGCGAACAATTCCCGAAACGTCGGCATGTCGATTCCGTAAAAACACGGCGCGACAATTGGCGGACACGCAACGCGAACATGAATCTCTTTCGCCAGTCCGACAGTTCGCAAACGCTTGAGCAACACGCGCATCGTTGTGGAACGTACAATCGAATCCTCCACAAGAAACACGCGTTTTCCTTCAAGCACTTCGCGGAGCGGCGTATATTTTGATTCCGCTTTTCGCTGACGATATTCGCTTCCTTCGATGAACGTCCGCCCGCTGTAACGGTTGCGAATCAATCCTTCGAGACACGGAATCCCAAGCGCATACGCCATGCCGTCGGCAGCCGCTTTGCTTGTGTCGGGAACAGGCACGACAATCGTATCGCCGTCAATCTTAATATTTTCGCGTTTCGCAAGTTCTTCGCCGAGATGTTTTCGGGCAAGATAAACGCTTTGCGAATCGATTTTGCTGGCAACGTTCGCAAAATAAACCCACTCGAAAAAACAATGTTTGCGGCTGGGCGTTTTGACAAAAAGATGCGGTTCTGCGCCGTCGCGCAACTCGAATCCGTTTTCGGAGACGGTCAAAATCGCGCCGGGCGGAACCGGCTTAATCTGGCTTTGCATAAAACCAATATTGAACAACGCGACGCTTTCGCTTGCCGCCGCAAACAACGAACCGTCAAACGCATAACAAAGCGGCTTGAGACCGTTCGGATCGCGGGCGACAATCAATTCTCCCTGCGCCGTCAGATAAGTCAAACAATACGCGCCGTCCAAACGATTCGCCAGTCCGCGACAAATTGCCGCGTGATCAATCTTGGTAAACAGTTTTTCTTGTCCGCTGACTTGTTTGGCGATAAGGCGGCTGATTTCATAAACGATGAGTTCGGTGTCGGTGTTACCGGTAATGCGAATTTCGTCGTCTTCAAGCAAACGTTTTCGCAACGTTTTATAGTTGGCGATATTGCCGTTGAACGCGAAACTGAACCATTTGGCGCGCCGAAAATGATAGCGTTCGAGCGGTTGAGCGTCGCACTCGCGATTTTCTCCTTGCGTGACGTAACGGACATGACCGATCGCGGCGGAACCTTCCATCGACTGCATCCGCCGATTATATTCGGTCATATCATTGGAAGAAAAGACTTCGGCAACGAGTCCTAATTTTTTATGCGTCGTTAAAAATCGTTCGCGTTCCAGCGAAAACGTCGTCATTCCCGCCGCCGATTGTCCGCGATTTTGCAAATCCAGCAACATTCGCGGAATCAGATGCGACGTCATTTTCGCGTCGTTGTTCGGAACCAACGGCGAAACGTTACCGCATAAACTTAATGGTAAGTGATAAACTGCGGCAATTCCGCATTCTTCGCGTCGTTCGCTCATTTTAGAAAACTGACCGTGCAGCGCCGTTGGCTTGTTATCTCTGCGGGGGGAACATTCCACGCCGAAGCGTTTTCCGACAACGCATGACTGAAATTTTTGAACCATTCCAGCAGTAACGCCTCTCTTATGGGGAAAAAATCCGTCATAATTCGTTCCGTTCTGTATTTTTACTCTCTAGTTTTGTTATTTTTACGTTCCGATTCGTGATTTTTGCATTTTGATCGGACCGGCAAAATACCCGTCAACGGGATATTATAACATAAACCTTATGAATCCGACAAGAATCTCTGGAAATTTTCCTTAAAACCCGAAATTTTTCGCAGGTAGCAGCCGCCAGGTTTCAGGTTCCAGATTACAGGTACTAGGGTTGATTTTCAACACGCGAAAGTACGGAACGCCAACACTGGTATCTGGTCGCTGGAACCTGATAAATCGTCGCCGACATTCCGGTCTGCCGTTATTCTTTCCCTTTTCATTTTCCTTACTCCGTAGGAGTTCCCTATGAATAACCCCAGTGAAACTGGGGGAAGAAAAAGCGAGAGAAATAAAGAAACTCTGTAGAAGTTTCCCTGTCGTAGTACGGGCAGGACTCATCTGTTTGTAATATCTCATTATCTGACAATAGCTTACGTCAAAATCAAAATTTCGTTTGTACTAAATCCGTACCTATTTTGGAAAATTTCACCCCTTCCGACCGCGAGGCGATTGAAGTAATTACCAATCGTTGGCGGGAACTTTCGAAGGCGGTGAAACAGTCGATTCTTCTTTTAGTCAATACGAACCAAAGGGAGTGAATCGCTTACGATATTCAAACGAATCAAAGAGAGTAAACGTCGGTACGTGTTCAACGTGAATCGGAGTAACGTCGTGTGTTCTGTTACCCAAGTGGGAGGCGATGGACGTTCTCTCTTGCGTCGGGGCGAACATCGGTATTCAAGTAACCCAGTGGAAAGGAGAGAGTCAATCGCGTCACCGGCAGCATTGGTCATCGGCGGCGTCGAGTCGTCGGACGATAGCATTGGTCATCGGCGGCGATCATCGCGTTTCTGTCAAATAGAAGGCGTCGGTTTTTTCTCGATAATGGTGTCGGCTTTTCCGACGCCGTTGTATAATGCCCGTATCGTAACCGTTCACGGGGTAGCTTAAATACATGCTTTTTACCTAACGCAAAACACGCAATTTTCCTGCTTTGACGTGATTTGCGGCGGGTATTTTATGCACGATATTGTGATGGACTACA
>JAISZO010000173.1 GCA_031269105.1 Planctomycetaceae bacterium
GGACGAGCCTGAGTCAGTAAATCAAGAAAAACAGACCAATCTATCAACTCATCAAGACGACGAAGAAAGTCGTTAATTTGGTTAATCTTGTCCAGCTGATATTCACAATCAAAAAACGATGCCTGAGACATAGAACAAAAAATGAAAAAGGGAAAGGGAAAATTTTCTACGGAATGATTATCATAACAAAAAAATAAAGCCTGACTACTACCCCACAACGGGGAATTTTTAGAGATGCCCATTTACCGATTGCCTGAAAATTACGTCTTTTGCGGAACGGATGAAGCGCCGCGCCAGTCGGTTGCGCCGACTGACGCTCCTCCAATGGCAAAAGTATCTCCACAAACAATATTTTAGATTTTTAATGATCAAAACAAACCCTCATTTCTACTTTCTACCTCATTCTTTAACAAAATAAGGTAGAAACGAGGGTTTCATTGGAAAATATTTGCGGAGATACTTATCCATTGATGGCGAGGCGTTTCAAATTTTCTCAAAATTGCTGCGGCAGTTTCCGGCGAGACAGAATTGATAGGAATATCGGTTCTCTATTCAAAGCCAGCCGCTTTTGCCAATGCGTGTAAAATAGAAATTGAATTTGATTTTTTACAAAACGTTGTACAAAATATTATTGTAACAATATGAGGTTTTATCTATACTTTTTATTTTAACAGAAATAATAGGAATTTTATTAACAGCAGGAAAATTTTTGAAAAAAAACTTGTTTTAAAATTTTTTATGTAAAATGAAGTCATAAACGCTGATACGGCGTTTTTTATTTGAAAATGTTTTATTATTTTTCAAAAAAAACTCTTTGGAGTGGCGAGATGCTCTTGTCTTATGAGAATTTTTTTGTTAAATATCACACCAATCGGTTGGACTAACGTTGAAATACGATATTAAGCTAATTTCGTAAATTGTGTTGGTGAAAATTACAAAGTGCGTTAGTAATAATATTAGACCAATAATTGTCATAACCGTAATTATAATTAACTTGCGTTTTATTTTTGATCGTTTGCAATAATTACCGATAAAAGTAGATGCTGCAAATAGAACTTGTTTGAAAAATAAGAGTTTGCGATTGCGCTAAAACGTAAATCGCTGATTTAAGTTCGATTTTACGCCGCAGTTTTTGAGATTGACTTGAAAACGGGTATTATTATTCCTTGTTTGTGTGGCAAAAAGTGTGTCAACTCACATTTTAATTACTATTTTAGTTTGTTCTGTTACGTTTATTTTACTCCGAGTTGTTGCCCGGTTGTTTTTGACGTCGTTTTGTTCTAGATCGACTCAAATGTTTGGTACGTCTCCATGGTTGCCGATACGGCGAGGCGAACGGCGCGGAGATGCGGAAAATGTGGAATTTACAACGCAAGACGGAATTGTATTAAAAGGTTCTTATTTTCCATGCAGAGAACAGAATAAAGAAGGAATTATTGTTTATTGCCATGAATTTAACGGATCGCGTTGGGGCGTTTCTTCTCATGTTGATTCATTGATTCAATCCGGTTTTGACGTTTTCTCGTTTGATATGAGAAATCATGGCGAAAGCAGAATGACGCACGAAATCGTTCCTACGCCATGGGTGACAAAATTTGATTTGGAAGACGTTCAAGCAGCCGTAAGTTATGTTTTGCAAAGAAATTATGACGACAAAAATCTGAAAATCGGATTATTTGGAGTCAGCAAAGGGGCAACAGTCGCGGCATGTGTTGCCGGATTAGATTCGCGCGTTTCGTCATTAGTTCTTGATAGTCCAGCCCCAGAAGGGCGGCTTTTTGAACGGAATTGTTGGACAACGTTGTTCCGCGTGCGGCGGAACTGGCGAATGATGTTCTCAAAAAAATTCCTTTTTCTTTTATTCAAAGCGTTATTATTTTCTATCGCTTTCCCATTTATCTTATTTTTCTCCGAATGGTGGCGTTGGATTCTCGGTTATTGGTGTGGTTGTCGTTTTGTCAGTACGCGAGTTCTTGTCAAACTTGTCCAACAACCGATTTTCATTATTCACGGAAAAGACGACGCTTATTGCCGAGTTGACCAAATTCATGCATTTTGTCGCAGAATGCAGCATCGCCCGAGTGTTTGGTTAATTTCCGACAGTTCGCATGGACAAACGGCAAAATGTGCCGGAGACGAATATGAGAAAAAAGTCGTTGGATTTTTCCAAAAAACGATGACGCATTTATCAAATCATCCTTCTTATTCTTTGGATTCTGTTACAAAAGAAAAAATCCCAAATTTCTTACGCGATCTTGTAACTTCCGCATCTTGATTGATTTTCTCTTTTGCTTTTCCTGAACTTTTATATAGGTTTTATCATGTCGATCATTCTTGGTATTGATCCGGGTTTGAATATTACAGGTTACGGCGTGATTGAAACGGTGGTCGGCAACAATAAGCTGCGGCTTATTGAAGCGGGAGTTGTGCGAAGTCATTCGGAAACGCTTGCCCCAAAGGTTCGTGAAATTTACGATGGAGTGCGGGAAATTATCGCAACATTTTCGCCCAATGCCGTTGCGATAGAAGAATTATATTCCCATTACGACCGTCCAAGAACCGCCATCTATATGGGACACGCGCGCGGCGCGATTTGTCTTGCCGCCGCGCAAGCGGAAATCCCGATTTATTCTTACGCCGCAACAAAAATCAAAAAAATATTAACCGGCGCCGGACGCGCTCCGAAAGAACAAATGCAGCGCGCTATTCAGTTAGAACTGCACCTTGACCGTTTGCCGGAACCTCCCGACGTTGCCGATTCGCTTGCCGCGGCTTTGTGTCATTTCTATCACGGGAAAATTTCCTGAAACTCGCTATGGAAATAGAAGAGCTAATTCTTTAAACCTATTAAAATGGCAGACGCCGACGGGAATTATTGCGTCTTCACGACTCAAATAAATTTTGAGAAAGCGCCGAGAAACTCCCGAATTTGAATAAATCGTTCCAGCAAGCATTGATATTGTTCGGCGTTTTCGGGAATCGGTGATATTATTTCTTCCGATTGATGCCCTGCGTGAATCAGATCGAAAGACGACCATAAGCCCGTTCCGACTGCCGCAATTGCTGCGGCTCCTAACGCGGCGGCGTTTTGGTCGATGTCCGTTTTGACAATGCCGATATTCATTGCGTCCGCGTAAATTTGCCGCCAAATTGGGCTAATCGCGCCGCCGCCGACAACGGTCATCGTCGTTTCGAGCGTTGTGAGATTTCGCAATGCGTCTAAAACGCAACGCATATTTAACGCGATTCCTTCGAGAGCGGCACGGATTAAATCGGCTTGCGTGTGCGAAAGATCAAGCCCGATAAACGCTCCGCGAATATTCGGCGACGGATCGAGCGACGAACCGCCCGCCAACGACGGATTCATCAAAAGACGATTCGCGCCAATCGGAATGTCTTTCGCGTACCGAATCATCAATTCGTAAGGATTGACGCCGAGTTGTTCCGCTTCGACGCGAATGTTTTGACAAAGCGTATCCCGAAGCCAACGAAAGGTCGTTCCCGAAGAAAAAATTGCCAGCGCCGACGCAAATTGATTCGGAACGACGTGAGCGAAAATATACGGTTTGAACTTTACATCCAAAAGCGGAACGGAATTTGATACGGCAATCCATGACGACGAACCGAGCGAAGCGTAACATTCGCCGGAACGAAACGTTTTTGCACCTGCCGCCATGCAGGAATTGTCCACGCCTCCCGCTACGACCGCCGTCTTTACGGAAAGTCCTAATTCGTTTGCCGCTTCCGGCGTCAACGTTCCTAAAATTTCGGCGGACGCAACAACGTTCGGAAAAATCCGGCGCGGCAAACGAATCGCTTCGATTAACGATTCGTCGTACCGCCAACGTTTCAGATCGTAAACGCCCGAACCGCTCGCATAACTGAAATCCGTGGCAATGACGCCGGTCAATTTATAATTGATATAGTCTTTCGTACCGACAACGTTTGCCGTTTTCGCAAACGCTTCGGGAAAATGTTTGCGAAACCAACGTAATTTGAACGCGGGGTAGTGCGACGCGGGAAAACCGTTTCCCGTCGTCATATACCATTGATCGTAATCCGCCGTTTGGAAAAACTCTTTTGCTTCTTCCACCGCGCGGCTGTCCGACCAAATCGGCGTCGTTTCGTGAAGTAAACGACCGGCGGCGTCCAATTGAACAACGCCAAGACTATGACCGGAAACGGCGATTCCCGCAATTTCCTCCGAACAGATTTGCGTTTGTTTCAGTAGTTGACGCGAGCTGTTGACAACCGCTTTCCACCAATCGTTCGGCTTTTGCTCGTGCCATTGCGGACGCGGATAAAACGTGTCGTACGCAGCAAACACGGAAGCGAGACAATTCCCTTCCGCGTCGAAAAGAGCCGCTTTATTTCCGCCGGTTCCAAGATCAAAAGCTAATAATTTATTCATGGAGAATTTCTCTTTTGCGTTCCTTTTGCTTCAGAATATAACACGGAATGCCACAACATTATACTTCTTATGGCGAAAAATTACACATTTGTTTTGCGTATGAGTTTCTAATGAACGTTTTTTCCTCGACAAATAAATGGTAACTTTCAACCGTGCAAAGTCGATGAGCCGAATACTATTTTTTCGCAGATTCTTCTAAAACCGCAACCGCCGTTCCCGCGCCGATTCCAAAACGCTCGACTCCCAAATTGATCATTTGATAGATGGTCGCTAAATCTTTGACTCCGCCGGCGGCTTTGACTTTGGCGAAAGCGCCGACCGTTTTTTTAATCAACGCGACGTTTTCTAACGTAGCGCCGGTCGGCGTCCAACCAGTGGACGTTTTCACCCAATTTGTTCCCGCCCGAACCGCAAGTTCCGACGCGCGGCAGATTTCCTCATCGGTAAGATAATGACATTCCAAAATCACCTTGAGCGGATAATTTCCAATCGCCTGGCGGACAGCGGCGACGTCGTCTTCCGCACGGGCAAACAAACCGGATTTCACAAAACCGACATTGATCACCATGTCAATTTCATCACATCCGAGAGCGAGCAATTCTTTGGCTTGCTGAACCTTCATCGAAGACGTTTCTCCGCCGCAAGGAAAACCGACCGTTCCGCCCAGCAAAATTTTAGGCGAATGCGAATCCGCTTTTTCCCGCAATTCCTGCAACAACGAAGTAAAACAAGGAAGCGCAAAAACGGCAAGACATCCGTATTGAACGGCGACGTCCCACGTTTTTTGCACATCCGCTTGCGAGCAATTTGCGCGTACTGCGCTTACGTCGATATATTTTGCGACGTCCATAATTTTTTTATCCGCGAAGAAAATTTGTTTATTTCGACAGGATTAACAAGAAAAAATCCAACGATAAAAAAACGATAACGCTTTTCTTTGAGAGTCCTCTCTTGTCAATCCGCCAAAAAATTTATGTCCGTTACCTTCTCCCTTCTTCAGGCGACTCAACTGTAATTGTAAAATCTTTGGTCGCTTTGTCAATTGTTACAGTCAAGCCCGACGTTTCGGCGGCGGTATGTTTTTTATGAATCAACGGACGAGTCGGCGGCGGAAATTTTCCTTCGGGATTGTCGAGCATTTCTTCCGCGCCGGTAATGTAAACGTTGTATGTTCCCGGCGGAAGACCGTTGTTTTCTTTTTCCGTACCGGCGATAAATGTGCCGTCCGGTTGAATCGGCGCGCGGGCGAGCGTCGTTCCATCGTCAAAAATCACCATGCCAGTCGTCAACGGACTTCCGTCCTCAAAAGCGATTTTGCCTTTAAGTTGCGTATGCCCGCCGCATCCAGCAAACGAGAAAAAAGCGGCGGTTGTCAGTAACAGAATCGATATTCGGGTTATTGTTTTATTCATATTTGTTTCCTTTGAATTGAAAAATTTTTGTAGAAAAAGAATACGGAGCAAATACAATTTGCCCCGTGTAAAAACTCTGCGTTTTGCACTTTGCGCTATTACGGTAACGTTGTCGCATTTCCGTCGCGTACACTGGAGAGATTACGCAACACGTCGCCGGACGCTGTTGTGCTTAATCCGTGAACCGAGCCGTCGCCGACAAGGAAATTACAAACGCCGGTGTGCGGACTGCCAAAATAAGAAACGCCGCCGTCAGCCAATCCGGTTTGTTCAACTCCGCGAGCAATGAATCGTCCGTCGTCAAAGGTACGTGTTGTGAAAACAACGCCGCCGCCGTTCGGTTGCGCCGTCAAATAAGTACAATCGCCCAAGTAACTGTTATCGCATTTAGCAACGGGCCAACTTTGCGGAAAATGTTTTTCGCCGATCAAAAGCTGATTGGACGTTCCGTCCGACCACCACGCCATCGTGTCGCGCGGCGACCATGTTGTTAATGCGCCGCCGCTTTGAACTCCCGATCCGCTTTCCCGGTAATCGGAATTGGCAATACGAAACGGACTGGAGATACTCGACGCGCCGGTATTCGCAAATTGATACCAATTGATCGTATCGCCTCGACTTGTATCGCGCCGTCCGACAAATGCGTAATCTCCCTGCGGACCGCCGTTATCCCAATTTGTTCCTGCGGCGGGATGAGCAATTGCCGGATTGGTGCGTCCGCGTGTCGGACAATGATAAATCGAAACGCTTCCGATTTGATTTCGGTCTTCTTGAGTGAGATTTCCGGCGGCGCCGTTGTCAAATTTTTCCGACCACCAACCGCCACCGGAAACAAATTTGTTGGAGGTTGTATCTCCGTAACAATCCGCTTTGGACAGAATCATCTCCCAAAGCGGTTGTTGTTCCATATACGGAAACAACAGAGGAAACAAACTCATCCGCCACCGGCAGATAACCGCAGGCGGAAGTCCTTGCCGGGTATCGTGAAAGTTGTGGACGCCAAGTCCGATTTGCTTGAGATTGTTCGTGCATTGCATTCTTCGTGCCGCTTCGCGCGCGGCTTGAACTGCCGGCAACAAGAGCGCGATCAGAACCCCGATAATCGCAATCACGACGAGTAATTCGACCAACGTAAAGGCTTTGCGAACAGAAGATTTTTTCCCAAAACGGGTAAAAATGTTTTCTAAACGGGCAAAAACGCTCGAACAGGCAGAAATGCGCGCAATCACGCTCGTAATAACGCGGGCAAAAAAGAGCGTTACAGTACGTAAAACACGGCTTATTAGCCATATTACGTACCCCCCCCCCCCGATATATTCTGCCGAAGTTCAAGAAAATCAAACGCTTTGTTCAACTTTTTCATAGTCGAAACTCCTTCTACATTTTTTTGTTTTTTGAAATTGAAATGACAAAA
>JAISZO010000226.1 GCA_031269105.1 Planctomycetaceae bacterium
CGTGCAATCGTTTCCGCAAGACGAAGCGCTCGCCGAAATGATGCGTCAAGCCGGTCTTTCGCAAATCGTGCAGTATCCGATGACGTTTGGAACCGTCGCTCTCAATGTTGGTCGGGTACGGAAATAAAACGAAGCGACGGCGTCTAAAAATTGCGGCGCTTCGTTATCGTGCGTGCATTCGCGGCAATAAACGAATAATTCTGTTTTACTTACACAAATTTATAGATGATAATATTGTTTTTCCTTTCCTTCCTGGAATTTCCTGAACATATTTCGGAATAGCGTAACCGGGTAATTTCGTTTGTAGCTCGGAAATCAAATTTAAGCCGTCTTCTATCGATACTTCAAAGTGTGCGGCTCCTTGAACATGGTCTAATTGATGGAGATAATATGGAATAACTCGGATATTTACGAGTTTTTCAAAAAGCGCCCAAAGGGTCTCAACATTGTCGTTGATTTTCCGTAAAAGGACTGTTTGGCTTAAAACCGGAATACCGGAATCGACAAATTTGTCAATCGCCGCTGTCGCTTTTTTAGACAATTCGTTGGAATGGTTTATATGAAGAACGACGTAAACCGTTCCGGTTTCGTCTGTTACGCGGTTTTTTTGTAATATTTCGATCAATTCCGGCGTGACGCGTTCCGGTAAAAAAATCGGAAGCCGCGTGTGCAGTCTCACCCTATTCCCAGTTTTGGTCTCTTTTATATAATGGAGTATCTTTTTTAGTTCGGCGTCGTCAAGCATAAGCGGGTCGCCGCCGCTTAAAATCGTTTCATGGACGTCGTGTTTTTCAATTTTATCCGTTGAATTTCGATGAAATTCGTTTTCCGAATCGCCGGAAATACTTGACGGACAAGTTGTTATGTTTTTTTTGAAAAAATGGCGACGAAAACAAAAACGGCAATGAGACGCGCAACAATTTGCGGCTAAAATGAGAACTCGACCGGAATACTTTTGCAAATATCGTAATGGAAAAAGAGAATTAAATTTCTTTTGTTCGCTAATTTCGTCATTTTGAAATAAATTAAAATTTGTTGCGTCGTTTGATTCGTCGGTACAACTCATTTCATTGAGCGGATCGCAACTAAAACCGGAAACAATTTTCAATTCTTCGCGTGTTGGAAGAATTTGTAACAATAACGGATCGTTGGGATTTCCGATTTCCATCCGTTCCACAAAATCGCGGGTAACGTTGAGCGGATAATTCGCCGTTGCGTCGGACGAAGCAAGAGACGACGGAAGTTTAAGAATATCAATAAGTTCCGGCAAATTGACGATATTTTGACGCAAAAGAGACCGCCAGTCGGAACGATTTCCCGAAAACGTTGAAACGGATGAAGACGTCGAAAACATAGGAAAAAAATCAAAAAAATTAAGTTTATTGATTTAAAATTACCACATTGAAATGAAGGAATAAATTTTATGGCAAGTTATAACACAAGCGATTTTCGCAAAGGTCTCAAAGTTCAAATTGAGGGCGACCCGTATATTATGGTCGAGTGCAATTTTGTCAAGCCCGGCAAAGGACAGGCGCTTTATAAATGTAAACTGCGTAATCTGTTAAAAGGAACAATTCTTGACCGGACTTACAAAAGTGGCGATTCTCTCGACGCGGCGGATATTGAGGAAATTGACGCGACATTTTTGTACTCGCAGGGAACGCTGTACATATTCATGGACGCTCAAAGCTACGAACAGTACGAATTGGAAAAAGAAACGCTTGACGACGCCTGGAAATATCTCAAAGAAGGCATGGCGTGTAAAATGTTGTTATTTAACAATAATCCGATTGGAATGACGCCGCCAAATCATGTTGTTCTGAAAATCACTTATACCGAGCCGGGCGTGCGCGGAAACACCGCCACAAATCTGACCAAACCGGCAACCGTTGACACCGGCGCAGAATTTATTGTGCCGAATTTTGTGGAATTGGGCGAATTGATCCGCATCGACACCCGAACCGGCGAATATATCGAGCGCGTTAAAGAATAATCGACGCGTAAAAGATAATTTCGAAAAAATTCTTTTTTGCCGCGAAAAAATACGAATGAATTTTCTGTTTAAAATTTTTGCGTACTCGCGGCAATCAAATAAAGGAATAAAAGCAATGCAACCGACGTCTTGATTGCTTGTTATGAGCGTAGATTTTTTAATTTTTGGACGATACATGATTCAAAAAAATATCTTTTTCGCCTATTATCCATAAAATTCTTAAATTACCGAAAATTCAACCGGAAAGAGACTTTTTTTTGGTTCCGGTGTTGATTATACTGGTGTTATCTCCTTCGAGACGCCGTTTTATGAAAAGGTTTGTTGTTTTTCCTCTTTGCCGTATTTTTTAAGGAACAATGACAGTGAGAATTTTATATCCCCAAACGCGATTTGTGAAAAACGTTCGTTTTTTCTTGCTATTTTTTCTTGCGATCACAGCCGTCGTCGCTTTTCTTTCGGAAACGGCTTGCGCTCAGTATTCGGACTCCCCGCCGCCGCAAACGGGGAATGTTTCCGTAACGGAAATTCCTCGTCAAGCGTCTACAAACGCTTATTCCGGGCAAAATCTTTCGGAATCCCCACAGCAACGCGAGCACATTACCATTCAGGCAAATCAGAATCCCGACGGAAGAGTAACACTCACTACAACAACGACTAATCCTGATGGAACGCAAACAACTACCACGCATGAACAGACGATTCCGCAACCGGAGCAAAACGGACAACAAGGCGCACCTCCTAACGCTCCACCCGGAAATCCGCCGGGATCACCCGGACAAACGGGACAGCCGGGCAGGAATCAGCCGCCGACACGTTCACGCGATAATCTTTGGTCAACGAATCGCGGAAATCCCGCCGCCGCCGCCGATTTTAATATGTCGCAGGAACAACGGACGCATAAAATCAATTTTCGTGGCGCGGCGTGGCGCGACGTGATCGAATGGTATGCCGCTCAAGCCGGTTTGTCGCTGGAACTCGAAAGCGCGCCGCCGGGTTCGTTTACTTTTCAGGATGACAAAACTTATACGACCGACGACATATTGAATCTGCTCAATAGTTATTTGCTTCGGCGGGGATTTACGTTAATCTGTAACGGACGTTTGCTCATGCTTGTCAATTTGCAGGACGGTATTCCAATTGACGTCATTCGCGACGTGACGGAATCGGAACTTGACAAAGTGATGGATTATGAAGTCGTGCGAGTGATTTTTAATCTGACGGCAATTACGCCCGACGTCATGCAGGCGGAAATTCAACCGATGCTCGGTTCGCAAGGATACATTCTCACATTAGTCAAATCGCAGCAGATCGCCGTGACGGAATTTGGCAACAAATTGCGGGCGATTCGTACGATCATTCGTAATCTTGACAGTCCGGCGATAGCAAGCGGTTCAATGCAGCTTGTGGAATTGCACAATGTTCCGGCGGAAATGGCAGTGGCGACGATGAAACAGTTGATGCCGCTCAGCGATAACGATACCAATTTACGAGTCGTTCTCGATGCGTCCGGCAGTAAAGTTTGGCTGTCGGGGCGGCGCGATATGATTGAACGCGCTAGAAATATGCTTCAAGAATTGGACGGCGGCACAGTCGATCCGTCGGAACTTCACGTTCAGGTTTATTCAATCAATTCCGCTGATCCCACTACGGCGCTTTCGGTCGCGCAAACATTGCTTGCCGGTCGTCCCGATGTGCGGATTTCGCTTGATTCCAACACGAAAGCGTTAATCGTACGCGGACGAGACGACGATCACAAAAAAATCACGGAAATAATTCGACAATTAGAAAATGTCGGTTACAAAATTGAAGTGATTCAACTAACAAAACTTTCTGCGACAAAAGCCAAAGAAACGCTCGACGCCTTTTTCAGCAATACGTCTTCTTCATCGTCGTCTGCCGGTTTTCGCGGTTCGTTTCCGCCGCAAGCATCCGCGGCGTCAAGTTCGAGCAATTCGGTACCCGCTCCGATTATCACAGCGGATACGATGTTGAAACAACTGATTGTCAAAGGAACAGAATCGCAAATCGAACAAATTAAAACGATTCTTTCAATGATGGGCGAAACGAATTTCGGCGCTGGCGGCGGAGGAGTTCGAAATGCGGGAACCGATATGCGTTCCATTCCAATGACGGCGGAACAGGCACAAATCGTTTTGCAGCTTGCCCGCGATCTTTGGCCCCAAATGGGCGGTAGCGAACTCAAAGTCGTTACGCCTTCCAATTTACATTCGGTTTTGGATAATCAACCGGCGCAATCGATCTCACCGCAAACGCTGCAAGGAACGGGAAACAATCTTCTCCCGACGAATCGCGCAACGACAGAGACAACTTCAACAATAAACAATCCGACGACAGATTTTAGAAATCTTCCGTTTCCGCAGGAACATTTTCATGTGATCGACGGACTTGCCGATGAACCGAATCCGCCTGCACAACCGAATCCCGCGCCGAACGCTAACGGCAATAACAATAATGTTACGCCGCAAAACAACGCGCCGAATACGACCGTACCGAACAATAACGCGCCGACGACAAACACAAATCTTGATACGAAACTTGACGAACTATTCGGTCCGCAGCAAAACGCGCCGAATGTCGAACAACCAAAAGAACGTTTGTCCACGCAAAATCATATTAACAGCGTTCGATATACGCCGGTGGTTTACCAGCAAACGGAAACTGTAACGGAATCGACGCAAACGAAAACGCCGGAAAATTCTGATACGCAAACTTCGCAGAATGTCAATCCAACAGATGTTCAAAATCTTCCTGCCGCAACTCCGCCGCCGGAACAATCGCAGCAACAATCGCCGATTGCCGTTTCGGTTGGACCAGGCGGAATTTGGATCGCCGGTCATTCCGACGAACTCGACCGTTTTGAAGAATTACTCCGCACACTTTCTAACGACGCGATTTTGCAAACGCAATCGACTGAATTTTATTTGATTAAAAACGCGAAAGCGGAAACGTTGAAAAGTTTGTTATCTTCGATTTTAGGCGCTTCGTCCTCTTTGTCTTTCTCGTCGTCAAGCGATACTATGCTCGGCGGAACCAGCGATCCGATTGTCGCGTATGTTTCCAACGCGCTTGGCGGAACGAAAATTCAAGCGACCGGTTCTTATGAAATTATCGTGGAACCGCAAGCAAATATGTTAATTATCAACGCGAACAAAGTTGATCATTTGACGATTCGAATGTTGCTGCCGATTTTGGATCGGCTCGCCAAAAACGACGAAGTGTCGATTCGTTCCAAGCCGCATTTTATTGCGTTAGACAACATGCGGGCGGAAGACGCGCAAACCGTTGTACAAACAGTTTTCGCGGAAAATCTGCAAAACAGCAACGGCGGGAATAATCAAACGCCGCGTTCCGGCAATAATAATTCACGCGGCAATAACAACCAAACGCCGGCAGGCGGATATATGGCGACGTCCGGCATCGGAAATCCGGGCGCTTACGGTGGCGGAATACCCGGAATGCAAGGCGGCGGGAATCCGGGCGATTTTATTCGTCAGATAATTGAAACCCGAAGCGGCGGTCGGGCGCAACAACAAACCGCGCAAGTTGAAGTAGAAAAGATGACGCTTGCGGTCGAAGCGTCCAGAAATCTGCTGATTGTTTACGCGCCGGAAGCGTTGTTCCTTCGTGTGGAAGATTTTGTCAAAAAACTCGACGAACTTGCGAAAAACAACGAGCCGCGTTCAACGGTGCTCTCCGCGCCCGACGTTCCGTCGCAGCTTATTCAAAGTTATTTGAAAGCGATGCAAACCGGCAACGCGATTACTGTTATTAACAACACGACAAACGGCGCTAATTCTAACAACAACCGCAACAACGCTAATCGCGGAACAACAACCGGCGGTATTGGCGGTAGATTTCCCGGCGGCTTTGGCGGAATGCCTGGCGGTTTTCCTGCGGGTGGCGGATTTCCCGGTATGGGAGGAGGGATTCCCGGCGGCATTGGCGGCGGAATGAGACGATGATTTGAAAATTTTGAAACAAACGAACAACCTTTTTTTGATTTTTGGAAAAGGTTGTTTTTTGTTATACCAATGTCAATAAGTTGAGATTTTAAAAATGGTAGCCCGATGCGTCGGCGGAGAAAATCTCGTTTGCGTTTCGGGTTGCCGTTCCTTATTTTCCCGCTTTTACGACATGAAACACAATGATTATTTTAGCGGTCAAAAATACTCTTGTTTTTCTAAAAAGCCCAAATATAATATACAATATTGCGAGAAGTTAAAATTTACGGCGTGGAGACAAAACGATGAGCAAGCGAAAAAGCAACGTCGAAGACGAGTACAA
>JAISZO010000227.1 GCA_031269105.1 Planctomycetaceae bacterium
AGAAAATCAAACGCCTTGTTCAACTTTTTCATAGTCGAAACTCCTTCTACATTTTTTAGTTTTTTGAAATTGAAACGACAAAAATCACAGCGACTTTGTCATTTCAGTAAAGTGTATTACTTGTTATTATGCGCAAATAATCCGCGACGTCAATACGAATTGTCGGGAAATTGAAATTTTTTTGAAAATATTTTAAAAGTTAAAAAACGACGATTCAAGGAAATTCTCAAAACGCATTTTACTAGGAAAAGTTACGAAGCGTCTTTTTCGCAGTTTCGCACGCAAAAAATATTTTTAAAGATACCTTTATGAAACACAAGACAAAAATGTATTTTATACGCAAAATATCAATAACAGATACAAATATCTTTATCATACCGTATTTAATGGCATAAAACAAATTTGCAAAAGTCAAAATAGCAAGTTGTTTTACAGAAAAATTTTAATAATTACTCATTTCCTTATGAAATTTTCCGCGATTGCGCAATTTTAAATATTATCTTTTGGGTATCATCGGGAAAATTCTCTCTGATAGATCGTTTAACAATCAAAGGAAGAGCTATGAAAGATCACATTTTAGCCGTCGTGCTTGCCGGAGGAAAGGGATCGCGTCTTGAGCCGCTGACTCGGGATCGGGCAAAACCAGCTGTGCCGTTTGGCGGCGGATACCGTATCATTGATTTTACGCTCTCGAATTGTCTTAACAGTAATATCCGTCAGATGTTACTGCTGACTCAATATAAAGCAATCAGTCTCGACCGGCACATTGCGATGGGCTGGAACCGTTATTTCTGCCGCGAAATGGGCGAATTTGTCGACGTCGTGCCGCCGCAACAACGAATCGCCGAAAATTGGTATCAGGGAACCGCCGACGCGGTGTATCAAAATATTTATTCCATAGAAAAAGAACAACCGGATCATGTTGTCATTCTTGCAGGCGATCATATTTATAAAATGAATTACCGAAAAATGATCGACGCGCACATCGAAAGCCGCGCGGATTTGACAATTGGCGTCATTCCAGTTCCAAGAGAACGCGCCAAACGGCAATTCGGCGTGATGGAAATTGACGGCGATCAACGGGTTGTCGGATTCGAGGAAAAGCCGGAAAATCCGAAAACGATTCCGGGAAATGATAATCTATGTATGGCGTCGATGGGAATTTACGTCTTCAAATCGCAATTTTTATTCGAGCAGCTTTGCCGCGATGCGACGCGACGCGGTAGCCGTCATGATTTTGGTTGCGACATTATTCCGTCTGTGATTGATTCGCATCGGATTTACGCATTTCCCTTTATGGACGAAAACCGAAAAACCGAAGCGTACTGGCGCGACGTGGGAACTCTCGACGCTTATTACGACGCGAATATGGATTTGGTCGGCGTGGACCCGCTCCTCAATTTATACGACGAAGATTGGCCAATTTCCACTTATCACCCCAATTATCCGCCCGCGAAATTTGTATTTAACGAAGAATGCCGCACCGGTCACGCTATCGACAGTATCGTCTGTCCCGGCTCGATTTTTTCCGGCGGCGAGGCAAGACATTCCATTATCGGAAACCTTGTCCGCATCAACAGTTACGCTTCGATTGAAGACTCGATTATTTTTTCGCGGGTCAATATTGGGCGTAACGTAAAAATCCGCCGTGCGATTATTGACAAAGGCGTTTCGATTCCGTCCGGAATGGAAATCGGTTTCGATCACGATCTCGACCGCTCGCGCGGATTCACCGTTACCGAAAACGGCGTCACCGTCATCGCCAAAAATGAACGCCGACACTTTATTACCGGCGACATTGTCCGCGAAAATTATTCGATCCGCGAAAACGAAATTCTCGTGGAAGTTTAAAAAACCGCGACGGTACGCTGAAATTTTGCAGCAAGTCTTTTACGATGATGTTTTCATTGGAAAATTTCATCGTAAAATCTTTTATGGAAATACTTTTGCGCCAGCGGGAACGCTTCAAAAAATAGATATGGCGGAAATGTTACAAAATTTTAACTGCGTTTGGTATATAGAACCCTCTCAAAATAATAAGCGCCGCAATTTTGTCAAAAGCAAAAATTTTTCTAAAAGATTTTTCTTCGAGCGGCAACATAGAAACGAATCGTTTTTGGCTAGGGAAAATATAGCCGTCAATGTCACACAATCAAAGTCGTTTTTAGAGGAAAAAATGCGAAAATTAACGATTTTAATAACGTCTCTCGTTTTGGGATTTGCTTTACAGAATAAAATCATTCTTTCCGTTTCCGCGCAAACGCCGCCGCCGGTAAGTCATTCTCCCGCGTTTTCGTCGCCGACGATACAAATCGCGCCGCCGCTTATTAATCTGACGCCGGAACAAGCGGCGGCAAATCCGCTTCTGAAAGCGCGGCTGTCGGCGCTGTTTCCCGAAGAGCGGAACAGCGTGTTGGTGTATGAAACAAGCAATCGCGGCGTCGTAAATATCAACACGAAAAGTCAACAGGCGGATTTCTTTTTCCGTATTGAATCGGAAAACGGCGGAAGCGGAGTCGTTTTTGATAAGCGGGGACATATTATCACGAATTATCATGTCGTCGAGGATGCGCGGAAAATTCAGGCGACGTTGTTTAACGGAAATACTTACGACGCAATTCCAGTCGGCGGCGACCCGGCGACCGATCTTGCCGTATTGAAAATTGACGCGCCGCAATCGGAACTGTTTCCTGTCGCTTTAGGCGATTCGGCGCAGCTTCTTGTCGGCGAAAAAATTTACGCTATTGGAAATCCGTTCGGATTGGAACGGACGTTCACAAGCGGAGTGATTTCCAATCTGAACCGAACAATCGGGAGTCAACAACGGGGACGGACGATCAAACAAGTGATTCAGATCGACGCGGCGATCAATCACGGAAGTTCCGGCGGAGCGTTGCTGAATACGGCGGGACAGCTTATCGGAATTAACACGGCGATTGCAAGTCAATCGGGAGACAACGCCGGAGTTGGTTTTGCGATTCCGGTCAATACGGTAGCGCGTATTGTTCCGATGCTTGTTAAGGACGGCAAAGTGATTCGACCGGATATTGGAATTTATCGGGTGTTGAGCGGCGAGGAAGGCGGCGTGTACGCGGTTCTTATCGAACAAGGAGGACCGGCGGATAAAGCGGGCGTGATAGGACCAATGCCGATTGTCGAACAAGTACGAAGTCCCGGTTTCTTTTCGGAACGGCGAAGTATTAAACGAGCGGAACCCGATTTGATTATCGCGGTGAACAACAAGCCGATCAATTCGGGAGAAGATTTTATCATGCTTGTCGAAGAGAATCGTCCGGGAGACACGATTGTTTTAACGGTTGTCCGTAAAGGAAAACAACTGAACATTCCGGTTACGCTGAAATAATCAAAGATATGAATGCGGTCGCTTCGTTCGTCGCGTTAAAACGTTTCGGACTTTTTATCGCATTTTTATAGTTGACGGTTTCCTTACAATTCTTCTATACTTTTCCTACTTGAAAATTCGTTCTTTTGTTTTAAAACTATTGATGGACATGCTTGTTTTTAAGGACGAATCGTATTTTGCGTCTTTCTTAAAAAACGAAGATTCAAGTAAGACGAGTAGAATTCCGGGATTAAAATAACCGTTTGCCTCGCTTTAAAAATCGTAATATATCAGCGGAAAATTTTTTATGGTTGAAAATGACAAGCCAACCTTTCGCCGAAAGGTTGGCTTGTCGTAAGACGTCCGCGAATTCGCTGACGCGACGTCTCGCCGAGACGTCGCCTACCTTGTGTTGACAAACATTTTACGAAAATTCCGCTGATATATTACCTTTTTGCCTTGCTTGTCGCTGATAATTTTCGCGATTGGGAACGGGGCGATACAAAGGTTTCTTATAAACTCCCGCCATGTTTTCATCTCCATGATTGTTTTTGTTCTTTGACGATATTTTTATTTCAGACAGGATTATTTTTTACATAATTAACAAGATTGACAAGATTTTTTATTCCAATCCATCTTGTCAATCCTATCTAAAAATATTTGTCAAGAGCGTCTCCATGAGAGCCGAAATTTTAAGTGCGACGAGTAGATCAGCAGAATTTTCGTGAAACGTTTGTCAACACAAGGTAGGCGGCATTTCGCCGAGACGTCGCGTCGGCGGATTCGCTGACGTCTTACGACATCCAACCTTTCGGCGAAAGGTTGGCTACTTTGTCATTTTCAACCATAAAAAATTTTCCACGTATATATTACAAAAATATTTCAGTTTTATTCTTTTAATCTGTGTTAATCTGCGGATCAAAATACTCCAAATTTGTTGACTGAAATTTTTTGAAAATTCCCTTGATTTTATTTTTGTACCCGACCAACATTGAGAGCGACGGTTCCAAACGTCATCGGATACTGCACGATTTGCGAAAGACCGGCTTGACGCATCATTTCGGCGAGCGCTTCGTCTTGCGGAAACGATTGCACG
>JAISZO010000276.1 GCA_031269105.1 Planctomycetaceae bacterium
ATTGTCCCGCGGAAAAGCTCAACAAAAAACGATACCACAAAAATTGGCTGCAAAACCTACTCATCGCAACTTCAAACGCAAGAAAAAAACAAAACACCTAATACGGTAGATTCAGCAAAATTTTTCATTTTTTGAAAATGCTAGAATAGATAAAACACAAAGAATACACAACTATCATTAGGCGTCGCGAACATCTCTTTTCGTCCGGTCATTCACCGAAAATTTTTATTCATTCAAAAACGTAACAATCCATTCTTTGAAAAAATAGATTGTTGGAATAAGGGCGGAACAAATAAGCATAAAACTTAATAACGCCATTCCTGAAAAGACTCCGCGAGTCAACCAATCAAGCAGAGGATAATACAACGCGAGAATGATTCGCGTGGTATTCAGCAAAACGAGAACCGCCATAACGACAATCATTGCAATTGCCATGCGATTAAAACGTTTTGCCTCGTCAATTTCCATTTCGTCGTAGTCTTCCCAATTGCGATAAATGAAAAACCATTTGACGGAAAAAGCGATTAACAATGCAAGAAAAATAAAATACCACCATTTCCAAAGGCGGACGTCCAACTGCCGAAATACGGCGTCAAGCAGATTCGGTTTCGCAAAACAACTGATATTCAGCAAAATCAATCCGCCAATAAACAACCATGTATTGACGGAAAAATGATACCATTTCTCGTCGCTTGTTTCGTCAATGATCTCTCCTTTGAGATTTCGGATTTCATGGGTCATGTTTTGTTCCTTTCGTTTTTTTGTTCAATCTTAACAGTCCTGTAATTATCAAAAACGCTATTATCGGTATCGTAAATAATTTCCAGGTGATTTTTCCGTTAGAAATAAATTCTGTAAACGGCGAATAACAATACGGCACATAAATGGATTGATAGAGAAAGTAACGATGAAGAATAAGATAATTACGGGGTTTTGCAAACCAATAGGAATAATAAAATGTCACGACAAATATTCCTAAACCAACGCAAAGCCAAACCAAATAAGGCGACGTGTAAAATGAAAATTTATTCCGTCGAATCCGTATCCAAGACAAAATCATTGCGGTAAATTTTCCGAACGCTAATAACCACAAATTGATTGCGTACCATGTTTGCCAATGATAAGGATTGAGATGAAAAAAGAACAAAGCGAGATTTCTTGCATTGCCAAGAAAAAATGTATCGCAAAAAACAACAACGTTAATCAACAATACAACGCAAAAAATTATCCGCCATAATTTCTTTTTCCGGTTTTGGGAGACTTGAGAAATTTCGCTCATGATTTTTCTCCAATATTTTTGACAAGATCGATTGATATCACCTTTGAGTCCGGTAATACCTGTGCGACTGCATTTTTGATTGTCTCATTAATATTCGTCAATTCGTTCATCGTACTAATTTTTTCGTTGTTCAAAATTTCAAGAACGCATAAATAACGGTCATTGAGCGTCTGATAGATTTTCCGTTATGTTCCTTTTTTCTGTTTCAAAAACAACTTATTGGTTTTTCGTTCTTCATTGAGAACGGCGGCGATTTGTTCGGCGGCGTTGGAAAGCGGAATCATCGTTGCGTTTTTATCCCAGCGCCATTTGATTTCAATTTCTCCTTTGGCGATTCCTTTGGGGCTAATAACGATTCGCATTGGAAAACCGATCAAGTCGGCGTCTTTGAATTTTACGCCCGGTCGCTGATCGCGGTCGTCGAGCAGACAATCGATTCCCGCGTCGTTTAACTGCCGATACAATTCTTTTGCCGCGTTCATCGTTTGTTCGTCGTCAATTTTGAGCGGCGTAATCGCCGCTTCGTATGGAGCCAGAGGTACAGACCAAATGATTCCCGACTCGTCGTAACTCGTTTCGCAAATTCCGACAAGAATCCGATTGATTCCAATACCGTAACAGCCCATAATAATCGTCTTTTGCGTTTCGTCCGCGTCGAGAAATTTGGCGTTGAGCGCTTGCGAATATTTCGTACCAAGTTTAAACACGTGTCCGCCTTCAATAGCGTTACTGATTTGCAACGTTCCGCTGCATCGCGGACAAGAATCGCCCGCTTGTGCGTTACGGAGATCGGCAAAAAGATCGACGGTGAAATCGCGTTCATGATTGACGTTCAGCAAATGCGTTTCATTTTTATTCGCGCCGGCGACAAAATTAGCGAGTGGCTGCACGGCGAAATCGGCGAGAATCGTCAACTTTAATCCGACTGGACCGGCAAATCCGACCGGCGCGCCGGTCGCGCGCGTAATCGTTGCAGGATCGGCAAGTTCGACCTTATTGACTTGCAGCGTCTTGCGGATTTTATTTTCATTTGCATCGTGATCGCCTCGCACCAAAACGGCAACCGGCTTGCCGTCCGCAAGATAAATCAGCGTTTTAACGACTTGCCGCGGTTCGCATTTCAAAAATGCGCACACCTGTTCAATCGTATGCGTTTCGGGCGTTGCAATTTCTTTAAGCGGAAGCGGTTCAGTATTCGGCGTTTGCAAATTTTGCTTGCCGATTTCCGCCTTTTCCGTATTTGCCGCGTAACCGCATTGACAATGTACGACTTTATCTTCGCCGTTTGCCGACGGAAACATAAATTCGTGACTGGCGTCGCCGCCAATAGGTCCCGATTCCGCTTCAACCGGCAAAAACGGCACGCCGCATCGCGTAAAAATTTTGCAATACGCCTGATACATTGCGTCGTAACTTTCGTTCAGCGATTCGAGTGTCGGATTAAAACTGTAAGCGTCTTTCATCAGAAACTCGCTTGTTCGCAACACGCCGAATCGGGGGCGTTCTTCGTTACGGAACTTTGTTTGAATTTGATAAAACGTGACCGACAACTGCCGATAACTCGACACGTACCGCGAAACAATGTCGGTAATCGTTTCTTCGTGCGTCGGGCAAAAGACAACCGGAATTTTCTTTCCGCCGCGCGGCAGATCGGTTTTGATTAACACGTTTCCAAACGCCTCGACGCGGTTCGTTTGTTCATAAAGCGAAACCGGCGCCATTGCGGACATGTGCAGTTCGACTGCGCCGGCGCGATCCATTTCTTCCCGTACAATATTTTCCGCTTTCCGCAGCGCCCGATAACCGAGCGGCAAATAAGAATAAGCGCCCGCCATAACCTGAGAAATCAATCCTGCGCGAAGCATTAAAATATGACTCGGAATTTCCGCCCCTTCCGGCGTTTCTTTCATGGTGGGAATGAGCGTTTTCGTCCAAAACATAGTTATTTTCCTGATTTTTATTGTTTGTTAATGAGAGGAATTCTGAAAATTACAATTATGATAATATATCAGATTTTATCTCAAACGCAAGATTTGATTCTTTGAGCGACAGGACTATTACTACGACGTCGTCAAAGTTTCCGACAAGAAACATTCCGCGTCGTTAAGACGATAAATAAAAATCGTCAAAATCATTACAATTGCTAAAGTTATTGTAAAAAATATCCGAAATAAAAGAATGAGTATGTGATTGTCTATTTTGAATAATTTTGTTTTTTAAGGGCGTAAAGTTATGTCGCAAGTTGACGAGAAAAACGAAAGAAGAACGTCTCAACAATTAAATTCGACGATACTCGGCTTATTGGAGCAAAAAAAAGAATCGTCTTCTTCTCCTGATATTTCTGATTTCAAGAAAACGCAAACGTTGAGCGGTTTTTATTCCGCGTTTATCGGCGTCGCGGCGATGATTCTCACGATTGGAATTGGTTGGATTCGCGGCGTCGAAGCGGATTTGGTTTTGACAAATTCCTTTCAGAACTTGTTAATCTATTGCGGAATCGGTTTTCTTGCCGGAAAAATTGCGGAAATGTGCGTTCAGGAATCGGCAAAATCGATGATTCGCGAAACGCTCAATAAAATAGAAGAACATGAAAATGACGTTTGAATTTCGCAAGATTCATACGCTTGTTGTCGGTTCCGGCGCGGCGGGATTGTGCGCGGCGGTTCGGTTGCGGGCGGAAGGAATTGACGATGTGCGGATTGTCACTGAAGGGCTGAACGCCGGAACGTCGATCAACACCGGAAGCGACAAACAAACGTATTATAAACTGTCGTTGTGCGGCGATGAATCGGACAGTCCGGCGGAAATGGCGAAGACCTATTGTTCGACGGGCGGAATGCACGGTGATCTTGCGTTAGTCGAAGCGGCGGTTTCGGCGCGGGCGTTTTTACATTTGGTCGATCACGGCGTGCCGTTTCCGACCGACGCTTTCGGACAATTCGCCGGTTATAAAACCGATCACGATCCGCGTCAAAGAGCGACGTCGATTGGTCCTTACACGTCGCGAGAAATGTGCCGTGCGTTGATTCGCAGCGTCAAAAGATGGAACGTCCCAATCGACGAAGGAGAATACGCGGTCGAATTGCTGACCGTTCCCAATGAACGCGCAACGCCGGAACAGCCGAAACGCGCGGCGGGAATTATCGCGCTGAACGCTTCGGGACGTTGGACGATTTATCTTGCGGAAAACGTTGTTTTTGCGGTCGGCGGACCAGGCGGTTTGTATCAAGCAAGCGTTTATCCCGAAGGGCATACCGGAGCGATTGGATTGGCGTTGTGGGAAGGCGCGGCGGCGGCAAATTTACCGGAGTCGCAATTCGGGCTGGCTTCTATCAAACACCGATGGAACGTTTCGGGAACGTACATGCAGGTTATTCCGCGAGTCGTCAGTACGGAAGCGGACGGTCAATCGGACCCGCGCGAGTTTTTGCGGGACGCTTTTGTCAACGGGGCGAAAGAACACGACGCGGCGGGAATCGGCAAAATGTATTCGTTGCTGTTTCTCAAAGGTTATCAGTGGCCCTTTGATTCTCGCAAGCTGCAAGGCGGTTCATCGTTTGTTGATTTTCTTATTTATCGGGAAACGATGGAACGTCGGCGGCGGGTCTTTCTTGATTATCGTCAGAATCCGATGGAGTTTGACGCGGCGGCGTTGAGCGAAGAAGCGAAAATGT
This sequence comes from Planctomycetaceae bacterium, assembly GCA_031269105.1. Lineage (GTDB taxonomy): Bacteria > Planctomycetota > Planctomycetia > Pirellulales > Thermoguttaceae > WRMR01. Next base: position 4,954 of record JAISZO010000276.1, read on the forward strand.
ATCTTGCGAAATCCGGCATTGCGGACGTCAACGCGACGACGCCGATTGAGCGGCTGGAAAAAATGAATCCTGCGGCGATTCAAATGTATTGGGAACATGGAATCGATCTTCGCCGCGAGATGTTGGAGATTGCTTTTTGCGCGCAGCACAACAACGGCGGACTTGCCGGAACGCATTGGTGGGAATCGGTCAACATTGCGCATCTGTTTCCGGTTGGCGAGGCGAACGGTTCGCACGGCGTGGCGCGTCCGGGCGGTTCTGCGCTCAACGCGGGGCAGGTTGGCGCGTTTCGCACGGCGGAGTTTATCCGACGTCGTTACGCGAAAACGACGCTGGATTTTGATTCGGCGTTACAAATTGCGCAAGACCGTCTCGCGCAATTACAAACTTGGTGCGAAATGGCGAAAACGAGTAAAATTCACTGGCGGGAAGAGCGTCAACGTTTACAGGAACGGACGTCGCAAACGGGCGGCGCGATGCGTGTTGCGAATACGCTTGAGTCGGCGCTGCAAGCTACGGCGGAGGATTATGAACGATTGTTAAAACGCGGCGTCGCTTACGACGGCGAACGCGACAAACATGAAGCGTTGCGCAATCGTCATCTGACGTTTGCGGCGATGACGTATCTTAACGCAATAACTTTTGCGGTGAAAAGCGGCGTCGGAAGTCGTGGCTCGTCGGTTGTTTTCGCGCCGGACGGAAATATGATACCGGAAAACGTTGCATTCCGCGAGAAAATTTTGACGACGCAATACGACGCCGCAACGCAAACTATTACCAATTGCTGGCAACCTTGCCGTCCGATTCCTGAATCCGAACTCTGGTTTGAAACCGTTTGGGCGGCGTATCGGGAAGAGCGGATTTATTGAAAAGCGAAAAGGTAAAAGTTAAGAGTAAAAAGTTTCGCAAGCGGAATGCGTCGCTCTGGGATTAAAACAATCGTTTGCCAAGTCCCTGCGGGACTTGCTCTATTTGCAATATCTTATTATATAACAATAACTTACGTCAAAATCAAAATCCCGTTTGTACTAAATCCGTACCTTTTCTTGAAAATTTAACTGCCGACGACGTTGAATCTTTGCAAGCAATTATCAATCGCCGGCGGGAACTTTCACCGGCGGTGAAACAATCAATCTTGCTTTTGGTCAACGCAAGCCAAAGAGAGTCGTCGGAAAATAACGCTTGACCTTTGGCGTTATTCCTGGATAATACTTTTCCAGCGTCGCGACGGCGTCGCTAATTTCCTTTTTGGGCAGCGGACTTATAAACCGCGTATGTCTGATTGTTCGACATTTCCGTATTGTCGGAAAACCGGACAGCCCATTCTTTTGAAACACGGAGTCTCAATTATGAAAAATGATTGTTGCATCAGAGCGGACGTCGCTTTAGTTGGGAGAGGACCGCTGTTTTTATTCAAGCCTGATGAATTAGGTCTTGTTTGTTCCGAAGGAAACAACCCGCGTATTTACGATGTATTTTTTACTCATATCGGCGAAATTGAATCAGCCGCTCTTCATGCTGTTATTCATAGCGCGGTGTGGGAAATGAAACAAAAAGCAAGTAGAAATTTTATTCCAATCGTTACAAAATATGCGATAACCGTTGCTGCAACGTTGAGGCAAGACGAAGTATTTGACGGCGCCCGAATCGTCAAAAAGACGGACGCAGGACAAATCCCTCTCGTGTATAGCAGCTTGATTGGTAACGATTGTCAAGCAATCAGAGGCGCCGATAAAAGAGCTATCGGCGGGGCTATGTACGATCCAATGGTTTTTTATAAGAACGGTTTTCATACTTATATAATAAAATTAAATCCTGTTTTAACGTCGTCTCTTAAAAATAATGAGAGAAACAGCGCCGTTATGAATAGTAAAATCGTAAGCGCGCCGGCGTTTGATACCATTGAAAAACACATGGATTATCTTTTGTCCGTGTTGAATAGAACCAGCGGAGCGCTGCGTCCTATGTATTCGACGACGACAACCGAAAAGCGGGAGGATTCGGCGTCGGCGGAACTTTTGACGAAAGAAACGACGGAAGGCGCTCCAAAGAAAAAAGTAGGACGTCCCCGCGCCGACGCCGATGAAGCAGACCGTTGCGCAGAAATTTGCGAACGCTGGAATGATTACCGTAAAGGAAAAAAGAAGCCGACGTACAAAGGATATAGGGAATATGAAAGATCAAACGACCCCGACTTTATTTTGAACAAAGACGATATTTGCAGAGCGATAAACAGCCAAAAAAGACGAATAGGTCGGGAAGGGGCGAAAAAATGATCGCAGGAAAAATTAAAAATAATTTTTCCGTCCTTCGACGCAAAAAAAATCTCAAAATTTTCTAAATATTTCTCACCTTAAAAATACGATGCGATTCTCTGCTGTCGCGTCTTTTTAACAACTTTTTTCGTAGGAAAAATTAAAAATAATTTTTCCTGCGAAAACGTCTATTAAACTCTTTTCTTATCGGACGCGGACTCCGCGTCTCTTCAAAACTCTCAACGTGAAAGGGGCTAATATGCCGGAAAATTTTAACGAAACAGCTTGCGGGTTACTGACGGTGAAAGAAGCCGCGAAATGGCTTAAGGTTTCTGAAAGGACTTTATGGAAAATCACGAGTCCGAGAGCGTCTTTGAAATGCTGTCGAATCGGAAACCGCGTTTTGTATTCCCTCTCGGCGCTGCAAAACTATGTCGCAGAAAAAGAAAGCGGGACGCTCGATGCGTGAAGGACGAATTGAAAAAATCGAAAAGATGCGAAAACTTCTACTCAAAAATGAGTAACGCTTACCAAAAAGAAAAAAGCCCCGTCGAGAGTCGGCGGGACTTTACGTCAGTTTTATCCGCATTTCAGATAAGGTATTATTTTATACTATGACTCAAAACGTTCAAGACCGCGTTATTAAATATCTTGCAG